>CALKCC010000278.1 GCA_938082855.1 uncultured Pirellulaceae bacterium
TACCCTCCAACAGAAGCAGGTTTGGATGCATTGATCAACGCTCCTGCTAACGCCCCGCAAGGCAAGTGGAATGGCCCTTACATGGAAGCGGCTGAAGTGCCGACCGATCCATGGGGAAATCAATACACCTACTCGTCAGACGGTAAAACATTCACCATCGTCTCGAATGGAGAAGATTCCCAGGAAGGCACGGAAGACGATGTCACTCTGGAGGGACTCTAATCCCTGCCTAGCAGCACTCTGAATAAATCATGAAGACTACCAAGTGTAAAATGCGGCGCACTGTGAAAACAACTGCGGCCGCTTTTACACTTTTTGAACTTCTGATTGTGCTGGCTGTAGTGGTTATTCTTTCAGCCGTTGCCTACCCCACCATTCGTTCCATTGTTGGTTCGGAATATCTCACTTCAGGCGGCGACCAGGTCCGCATCCATTTTGCGCAGGCGCGAAACCAGGCGATCCGCAGCGGACAGACGCTTTCTCTACGATATGAGATTGCTGGCAAGCGGTATCTGATCGAACCCTGGACAACCGGAGATGAGTTTCTGGAAGCTGGCATGACCAGCGACACTCAACCCCAAGTCAATCTCATGGGCATGGGCGCCGTTGAAAAGGAACGAAATCCCAATCACGTCATCGAGAAACTTGTTGGGCAAGTACACACGCTGCCAGAGGACATCACCTTTGCCGGCTCGGTCCAGTCATTCGATGCACGCCAGGCCGTTCTTGGCGATGCAAGCTTTAACGAGTTAACCGAGGTTGCAGGTCTGCAGAGTGCCACCGATGGAATTGTTGGTACTTGGTCCGACCCAATCTTGTTCTACCCCGATGGCAGTACCACACAAGCCGAGGTTCGCCTTGCCAACGATACCAAACAAGCTTTCGTGATGGTTCGAATTCGGGGACTGACAGGTGTCACCTACGTTTCCAATGTTGTCACTGTCGATGAATTACAACAACTGGACATACAGAGAGCTACCTCCCAAAACCAATGATTACGCCCAACCCACTATCCGATCGACAGGGATTCACCTTGATGGAATTGCTCGTGGCAATTTCCATTCTTGGTTTTTCCATGGTGGCCATCAACGGGCTCTTGTCACTAGGGATGCGTAATGCCGTGGATGCTCAGATCCTAACGACCTCCCAGTTCCTGGCTGAAACCAAACTATCTGAAGTGAAGACAGGTCTGATCTCGCCCACCTCCACCGGCAAGATTCCCTTCACGGCCGAAGAAACGATGGACCCCTTCACCTACGAAGTGCAATCGCAGCGGATTGGCAGTGACGGCAATCTAATGGCAATACAGATTTTCGTCGAATACACGCCTCCAGATGGTTCACGACCACTAATCACCACCCTGACGACGTGGATGATTGATCCGCAATTGGAATTGGCAGAAGATGCCAACGATCCGATCCAACAAATGCTGCTAGAACTGGAGGGCACTCAATGATCTCCAGCTACAAAAGTAAAGGCGTAACACTATTTGAACTCATCGTTTCGCTAGCACTGTCCGGCGTTCTATTCGCACTAATTACAGACATGATCAGTACACACTTTGGGGTACTACAACGTGAACGCGGCCGAGTCGAAGAGGTACAGTTAGCCCGAGCATTGCTTTCACAAATTTCCAACGACATCAAGAGCGCAGTTCAGTACAACGGTGTCGATGTTAGCGCCGCGCTCGACGACGTTTCCGTTGAAGATGCCCTCGGGGCAGCGGCAAGTGCTGGAGTGGATTCCAGTGCCTTGCTCGATGCAGCTAGCGGTCTACTCTCGTCTGGCGACGAAATGCCGTCCTATGATTTCGAAACCAGCTTCCCCGAATCTCTCGGCATGTATGGGGATTCTTCTGTACTGCGACTGGATGTTAGCCGTATTCCACGACAGGAAGAATACCGCGCCCTTTACAATCCAACGAATGCCGCAGCTCTACAGGATGTTCCCTCGGACGTTAAACTCATCTCTTATTACTGCCGTAATACTGACTTGGAAACCACAGCTTCGGCACAAGACATCTTCATCGACGACCCCACAACTCCAGGCTTAGTCCGCGGCCAACTAAGTCGAGCGATCACCACTTACGCCATGAATAACGGGAATTTCCAGGGCGTGCAGGAAGCAGACAAGCTATTAGCCCCGGAAGTGATGGCAGTTGAATTTGAATACTTCGACGGTTATCAATGGCTCACTTATTGGGACAGTGAAGAATTCGAAGGATTGCCATTGGCTGTCAAAGTTCGTATGACAATGCGATCAAATTCCCCTTACTCAAGCGGTGGCGTGATCGACGCCTTCTACGGCAACACCACCGACAGTCAGGGACGAGTTGCCGTCACCTACCAAAAAACCATCAAGCTTCCGGTGGGGAAGATACGTCCACTGGAACAGGATGACGGAGGGCTCGATTCGCTAGGACTATGATTTCCCAAATCGCCTTCCGCAGGCTACGCGGCTCAGCACTGTTAATCGTTTTAGTGGTCGTCATGATCGTATCACTCGGAGCATATACGTTTTCCGAGTTGATGTTGACGCATAACGAGACCGCCAACCTCTCGACTCAAAACATGCAGGCAAAATGGCTCGTGGATGCCGGCATCGACGTCGCCAGAATCCATCTATTGCAACCGCATGACCAACGCATGGCCTCCGGTGGTGACTACGACAATCCGAATGTCTTTCAAGCGGTCAACGTGCTGACAGACCCAAATCCTGAACTCACCGGGAATTTCACCATCATCGCACCGGGACAAGACAGTGACGGCTTTACCGCCGGTTATCGCTACGGCCTAGAAGACGAATCCTCCAGGCTAAACCTTAACGCGCTTGTAGTGGCCGACACTTATTCGCCCAACGGAGGCCGTGAAATGCTCATGGCTTTACCTGGCATGACAGTTGATATCGCCGATGCCATCATGGACTGGATTGACGATGACGATGAGACTCGCGAATTTGGCGCCGAATTTGATTATTACCAAAGCCTTGGCTCGCCCTACGAACCCAACAACGGTCCATTCAATACGGTGGAAGAAATCTTACTCGTCCGTGGTGTCACCCCTGAAATGCTCTTCGGAGCCGACATCAATCGCAACGGGATGATCGACCAACACGAACTTCCAGCCCAGCAAAAAATCCAAGAACTGGTTTCTCTCGCATCTGCCACCAATGGAACGGACACATTAAATACCGGCTCACTCGATCGAGGTTGGAGTGCTTATCTGACGCTCTATAGCAAAGAGAATAATCTAAATGTAAACGGCGAGCCCCGAATTGACCTGAATTCAAGTGATTTGCAAACGCTACATCAGGACCTGGCGGCCGTCTTTGACCCAGCTGTTGCCAATTTCATCATTCTCTACAGACAGGGTTATCCGATTTTTGAACAGGGTGACAACCAAACAGACGGCCTTCCACAGCCTGCCTCCGCAGTCGAGATCGATTTCCTTATAGAACCCGAGCGTGAAATCACACAGGTACTCGAGCTCATCGGTAAACAGTTACTCTGGGAACCTGATTTGATCGATGACGAACCAATCGATATCATGCCCGCCTACCCGCTGGACTTAAGCCTGGCCACGACACTCGACCACCTAATGGACAATGCTTCCACCAACTCGAACCCAACCATCCCTGGACGACTAAACATCAATCAGGCCCCTCGCCTGCTCTTACAAGGCGTCCCGGGACTATCTGACGAAATGATCGACTTCATCATACAAACTCGTTCCGTCGATCCTTATCAGGACCAACAGAATTACTATCGCCACGAGACTTGGCTGCTCAAACAGGCGGGACTCAGCTTCCTACTTGGAAATGCGCCTTTTACGCTCGACGACATGAAGGCATTGCAACCGTTCATTTGCGGTGGCGGAAGTGTTTTTAGAGCACAAATCATAGGCTACTACGAAGGTGGGACAGCTTCTGCAAGAGGCGAAGTCGTCCTAGACGCTACAACCGTTACACCACGCATTCTTTTGTGGCGTGACCTAAGCCATTTAGGCCGTGGATATCCCCTGGACGTGCTAGGCTTACATTACGCTGGAAGCGGCCAAACTGCCCTCCCCGCTATTCAATAACACACTCAAAGGAACTCAGCATGGCTAAATTCGTCGCATATGAATGGGATGATCAGTCAGTACGCGCAATTTCGGCATCCGCAAAAGGAGCAAATCTAGCTATCCACGGGTTGGTGGAAGAAGCTATCCAGCCCGCCAATGAAGATGTCGACGCCGAGGCCGCGCGTGAGAACGCTATCTCCAGTGCACTTGAGTCGGTTGGAGCAGGTCGCGGACAAGCCGTTGCGTTTTCCGCTCGACGCTCGCAGGCTGAAGTACGCAGACTCGAGTTTCCTGACATCCCGGAAAGCGAGTTGCCTGACTTAGTCCGTATTCAAGCCCCCACTATTTTCAATGCGGGTGACGATGGATTACTGGACTTCACCCCGCTAGGCGAACTCCAGGATGGTAAACGTTATATCTCAGCCACCGCAATCGAGAATGACACCCAAGTGGATGTCATCAGTAGTGCAGCTGCTGCGGGTGTGACGATCGGCAATATGACGCTTCATCCGTTCGGCAGTGCCTTTTACATAGAAAGATACCTTCCGTCGTCGACGGCCCGACTGATCGTGGATATCCTGGGCGTTGAAGCAGAACTAACAGTTGCTCGCGATGGCGTCGCACATCTGGTCCGCACAATCCGCCTTGTGCCCGACTCACCGGATCTAAACTACATCACCTCCGAAGTTCACCGGACGCTTACCAGCTATGAAAACCAGCCTAATGGCGGTGACGTTACACAAATTGTGATCGTTGGGAAGGAGGCAATGCATCAGGAATTGTCCGATACTCTGTCTCAGCTTGTTGAGGAACCGATCGAGCTATTTGATCCGCTTGCCTATACGTCGATAGACTCGACCGTCAAAAACAACATGCCTAATAATGCTGCTGCATTTCTCGGTCTCATGGGTTGTGTGATTCAGTTGGCGAATAATGAAACTCCTGCAATTGACTTTCTGCACCCAACACAGCCACCAAAGCAGACTGCCGGCCGTGACAGAGCCGTAAAACTCGGCATCTATGCGGCTGCCGCCGTAGCCGTGATTGCTGTTGCATTATGGTACCCAGTTAAAACCAAGAGAGACACTATTGACGAAAAATACCAATTGGTCGGCCAAGCAGGATCGCTCACGCCTCAACTAATTAAAGAGCAGGATGATAAAAACAAAGTACTTGCAGCAAAACTTGGAACTGTCGGTGAGTTTTCTACCAACACGGTGAGTTGGCTCAATGAAATCGCTTACTTGTCCGACACACTGCCTCAGGACCCCAATGATGTCATCGTCAACGGTTTCTCGGCACGCATCAATCAAAACCGCTCAGGTCAAAATGCGAACGTGAAAGCAAGGCTTTCATTGGACACGCTGTTACGCGATGCGTCACTCCTCAATACGATGACGACCTCCATTCGCAATCCTTTGCATGCGATTTCAAATAATGGCCTGCAGGAAACTCCGGATACACCACCCTATACCCGACGGACACTCCAGCTCATCGACCTCCCGATTGTTGAACCAGACTTGGATACTGCCGAAGAGACATCGAACGAGAACGAAGCTACGACAGAGGCAGATACTTCACAAACACCTGAATCTGCTGATGATGCCAGTGACGACGCGACTGAAACAAATCCAACAACAGATGAAGCCCCTGAAGCCACGACGCAGACAGTCCCCCGCCCAAGCAGTGAGTCTACACCGACCACCGAAGGCACCACGGACGAAGCGGAAGAAATAGAGAATCCCGACGATTCAGAATCGTCCGAATCAACCGAAAGCGCAGGAGTATAGCCATGGAATCAAGAGAAAAACTATTAGGTTCCGCGTTAGGCTTGATCATTGTAGCCTGGGCGTTGATGTCAGGCTTTGGACGCTACAGAGCGTTGCTCGCCGAATTAGACGAAGAGGCGCAGGAAGCCGATATCAAGGTAATTGATTACCTGGACTTGCTTGAGAAATTCCAAGAAGACACGACCGATTATGACGCATTGCTGACTAAGTCGCTCGGTTCTGACATCAAAGTCGCGCTTAACGACTACAAGGCTTGGTTAGTGGAGTTGCTAGAGAAGGATCTGGAAATCTCCACCTATGACATTAAGAACGAACCGCCTCGTAATGTAGACGATGTCTACACGACCCTTGGTATTCGACTTAATGCAACTGGTACGCTTCAGCAAACAACCAAACTGTTATATCGGTTCGAAACCAAGCAGTTGCTGCACCGTATCAAAGACTTAACCGTGTCACCAACTGGCTACAATCAATTCCAATTGGTATTGGCCATCGAAGCAATCGCCATGGCTGAGGCACCTTCCAAAACCGATGTGACCAAAGTAGCGTATGCGGAAACGCTACACGGTGAGGACTACGAGGCATACTGGACTCGAATTTCCAACCGCAATTTCTTTGGGCCGGAAAATAAAGAACCAACGTTTACGCCGCCACCAATCGCGGCAACCGTGGGCGAGAAAACATCACGAACTCTCACTGCTACTGCTGGCCCCAATGAACAAAACGTACAAAATGTCGTGTTTGAATTAGACGAGGATTCAATCCCCCCTAATTTCGTCGCGACCCTAACAGGAAATAGCCTCACGGTTTCCAGCGAAGACGTCGGCACCTACCGATTTAATGTCAAAGTGACCGATAACGGCCTGCCAGCGAAAACAGTCACTAGGGAACTTGCCGTTACCGTAAACGAGAAACAGGTGCCGAAGCCGCCGGAACCGATGCCGGAACCACCGAAGCCGCCTGAATTCAATGTTGCCCAACTTGCATTTTTCACAAGCACAGTCGAAATCAATGGCCGTGTTCAAGTCTGGATCCACCGCAGAGACCTGGGGAAAATACTCAAGCTGCCACTAGGCTCCAAAATCGAAATTGGTGAGATTAAAGGCACAATCCACGAGGTAGACCAACGATACCTGACCATTCTCACCGAAGATAAAGAACTTCTGGAAATCAAGGCAGGTAAGGCCCTCAGTACGGCCCAAAACATCACCGCTCAAGCAGAAAGCCTGCTCACACAGTAAGCCAGGCAAACTAGATACCCCGCGCAAGCGAGTAAAGCTTTAACTAGATAGCTTTACTCGCTTTTTCTTTGTTTAAAGGCTGGAGGAGTCTGCGGGTTATTCCGATTCTAATGAACATAACGGGATATGCGCTTATCGTATGCCTGCGCAAAACTGGTAGGGACGCCGGTTTGGTAATAATTTGGCAATCGAAACCCCCAATTGAGAGACATGGAAATGGAATTCCAAGTGAAAAGTTGTATTCACCGCCTGGTAAACTGCGTGGCAGTTATTTTGTTGCTTAGTTCAGCACCGCTCTTTGCTCAAAATGCAACAATTAGCTCGACTTTACTGCCTGTCAAAAACACCGAAGCCCCTGCATTAGCAACTCGGCTTCAGTCGGTACTTAAGGACTTCGGCATCAGTGCTGAAGTGACTGCTGACCGAACGAGCAATTCGCTCATCGTTAATGGCTCGTCTAACGCCCACAAGATTGCGGCGGACCTACTGCGAACGCTTGATAAGCCAATTGCGAAACAAGCTCCGCAACCGCAACAGGCTGGTTCGAAAGTCGTTGGCTATAGCGTGCCGTTAGAGCAGATTGCTGATATTTCACAAAAGATACAGGCTGCGTTTGCGAATCAACAGGAAGTCAAGGTCGTCCCTGACGCTCGTACTGGTCAAATTGTCGTCATTGCGGGTGACACCGTACACCGCCAGATCAGTCAATACTTGGATACAATCAAACCGACGGCTCAGACTAACATACGCCCGGTCTCAAGTCCGACGCAACAATCTCGTCATCAGCTGCGAAGCATCGATTCCAAGCAATTCGAGACTTCTATACAAAGCATGTTTGGCGGCAATCTAAAGGTTACCACCAATCAAGACGGAAGTATTGCTAACATTGTAGTTCCGTCCCGAACCGGCAATGGTGCTTTACTTCAAGTTAACCGTGCTACAAATACAATCAGCGTCCAAGGCAATACTGTCGCCCAGCAAGCCTGGCTTAAGATTGCTTCTCTGCTCGACACTCCAAGCAGCGGAGAAGATGATCGCACCGGTATCGTGCCGGTCGAAAAGGCTGATCCCAATACCGTCAATCGTGCGGTGACCTTGGTAGAAGACGCTGAAAAGGCGGCGACAAACACTAATACTGCGTTACAAAAATCAACGGAGCGAAAGGCATGGGGTGGAGATTTAGTGAGTTCCATCTTCAATCAAAACACTGTTGCCAACCAAGAGCCCACCGAGGAAGAAGGCGCTCCCGCCAACGACGAGGAAATTGGCGAAACATTGCTCCAGATTGAACCTGGAGAAGCTGGGCTGCTAGGTCCAGTGCAAATTGAATTTGTCGAAGGCCTAGGAGTCTTCATCATCAAAGGTCACCGAAACGATGTTGCTCGTGTTATTGAAATCATCGAGCAAATTGAACAACGCACTAGCGAAACACAACCCTCAGTACAAATCCACCACTTAAGTCACGTCGACAGTAACGTAATCACCGAACTGATCGAAGAATTATACGACGATGTGTTTGGGTCGCGTAACAGCAACGTCAGCATCACAGCTCTCGACAAACCTAACGCATTATTGCTGATCGGTCGCGATGAAAGCATGTCCGCCATCATGGACCTGATCGAAAAACTGGATCAGCCTGTGAAACCGGACACTCAGTTCGAAATCTTTGCATTAAAGCATATGTCTGCATTGGATGCCGAGCGGCAAATCCGCTCGTTCTACACCAATCAACCTGGTGGAGACGAAGAACAACGTCCTGGTCTCGGTGTTCGCCCACGAGTCATTGCAGACTACCGCACCAACAGTCTAATCGTGCATGCGGCACCGCGAGACGTTGCTGAAATTGCAGCTCTTCTCGAACGACTCGATGTTGAAGAATCTCCAGCGACCAATCAATTACGAGTATTCCGACTTAAGAATGCTCTTGCTGCTGATCTACAGCCCGTATTGCAGGAAGCTATCACTGGCATCGCAACTAATCAAGGTGGTCAGCAGGGCGGTAATAATCAGGGTAGTACAGCCACCATCAGTCCTCAGTCGTCAAAACTAGAAATTCTGACGATCACCAATGACGGTGAGAGCAAAGTAGATTCTGGTATTTTGGCTGGTGCTACGGTTACAGCCGATGAAAATGTGAATGCTCTGGTTGTACGAGCCCCAGCGACGGCAATGCCTTTGATTGAGGAGCTGATCACTCAATTAGACCAGCTTCCCAACGCTGAAGCTCAAATCAAAGTATTCCAGGTTGAAAACGGAGACGCTATCAACCTGACGCAACTACTACAGGAGCTCTTTGGACTTCAAGTCACTGCCGGATCAAACGCCAGCAGTAATGCCTTTAATTCGGCATTGAGTTCCGGTGGAGGCGGTATCGGTGGCGGAGAGTCATCTCTCGTGCCACTGAGATTCGCAGTCGATCAACGCACTAACAGCGTGATTGCCTCGGGATCCGAAACGGACCTGGACATCGTCGAGTTATTACTCATCCGATTGGACGAAGGCGATATCCAAACACGTCGTAGCGAAGTCATCCGACTTAAAAATGCTGACGCTGCTTCCGTAGGTCAAACACTACAAAACTACGTCAGCACCCAGCGACAGTTGCTGACTCAGTCATTTAGCCAACAGACTAGCATTGCAAACTACGAAATCGACGAAACAGAAGTTGTCGTCTCCTGGGACGTTGCTAGTAACTCTGTGATTATCTCCGCTCACCCCAAAACGTTTGAAGCCCTCGTGGCTCTCGTCGAAGAACTCGACTTTGAACCAGACATGGTGATGATTCAGGTGATTATCGCTGAAGTTGAATTGAATGATGGCTTCGAAGCTGGTGTCGAGCTTGGTTTGCAAGACAGCCTTCTGTTCGACCGTGGTGCTTCCACGACCGGATACGCCTGGCACGGACAACCTTTGGGTAACGATCCCGGATCGGCTTCGTCTCGCGAGAGCCTCGCAGGTCAAGTCATCTCGGGATTTGGAATGGGCCGCACCAACGCTTCAATGGGCTACGGTGGGCTGGCGGTCAGTGCTGCCAATGAATCCATCCACATCATGATGCGTGCCTTACAGGACCGCGGCCGTCTTCAAATCTTAAGCCGACCGCAAATCATGACCCTTGATATGACCGAAGCATTCGTGCATGTCGGTTCCGACATTCGCCAAGTCACCGGTAGTAATGCCAATCAGTTCGGCGGGATCACCAATACCTCAGAACCAGTATCGGTTGGGTTACTCGTCAACGTTCGACCTCGTGTCACTGTTGATGGACGAATCGTCATGGTTGTTGGTGCCGAAAAATCCGAATTAGGCTCTCTTGAAAGCGGAACTGTTGTGGGCATTAACCCTGACGGACAGGCTGTCATGGCCGCTCCGATCAACAAGACCACGGCTGAAACTGTTGTCAGTGCTCGGGATGGTGAAACAGTCGTGTTCGCCGGATTGATCACCAAGGACAAGCAGGTGGGTCGTCGAAGCATTCCAGTACTGGGCGATTTGCCTGGCATTGGCTCACTGTTCCGATACGACACCGAGAATGAATCCCGTAAAGAGCTGTTGATTATCATGACACCTCACATTGTGCGAGGTAGCACCGATATCGATCGCATTAAAGCATTAGAAACAGAGCGAATGAGCTGGTTGCTGTCAGATGTGACTGAACTTCATGGCGATGTCGGCATTCGGGAAGGCCGCGGATTCTGGGGCGAGCCTGGTGAAGTTATCTATCCAGATGACGATCCGACCGGAGCGTTAATCGACCACGCATTTCCATCTTCCACGATGGGAGGAGCTTTGGATTATGGTTCAGACTCTCAACTTCAGAGCACGCACCTATTCCAACGTAGCGGTGAACAGCGAGTGATGCAGGGAGCACCGTTCATCCCTCACCACCACCAACAGATTCAGCCTATGCCTGCTCCAACGGCCGCTCCACGAGCTACGCCAGTCCCACAGGC
>CALKCC010000279.1 GCA_938082855.1 uncultured Pirellulaceae bacterium
TAGCGAAGCGGAAGCGGAACTGGCAACTGCAGAACTTGTAAAGAGTAGTCTACTCGGACATGATTCTCACGGAGTCATGCGGATACCCGAATATCTGGGATTCATAGAAGACGGGAGCCTAAAGACTGGCACCACTATTGAGACTCAGCAGACCAGTCCGACGACAGCCGAGGTCGATTGCGGATACGGATTTGGAGCAGTGGGAGCTACAGCTGCCATTGAAGCCGGAATTCAAATCGCTCGTGAACAGGGCACGGCTTGTGTCATCACTCGCAATTGCAATCATGTTGGGCGGTTGGGTTCCTACGTTACTACAGCTGCCGAAGCGGGCATGGTGGCAATTGCCACCTGCAACTCCCCTAGCTACGGGCACCATGTCCTTCCTTACGGTGGACGAGAAGGACGGCTGGCAACAAACCCGATTGCTTATGGAGCTCCAACTACAGGCAACCCCATCGTCGCCGATTTCTCGACGTCGGTCGCTCCCGAGGGCAAAGTGCGATTCTATCGCAATGAGAACAAGGCGGTTCCTGACGGGTGGATTCTCGATAGCGACGGACGGCCTACCAACGACCCCAATGATTTTTACGGTCCTCCGAAAGGCGGAATCCTGCCGGTGGGCGGTACGGTGGGGCATAAAGGCTACGCATTAGGGCTTTTAGTGGAAATCCTAGGCGCTATCTTCGCCGGAGTGGGCTCCACTTCTACCGAGGTGTTTGGTAACGGTGTTTGCTTTATCGTGTTAAACACCAACTCATTCACTCAAGCCGAGACATTCGCTCAGCTCATGAGTGACTCTGCAGACTACATGAAGTCTTCTCCTCCCGCAGCCGGATTTGATGAAGTCCTCGTCCCCGGCGAGCTTGAGTTCCGCAATCTTGCACAACGCAAACAAACCGGCATTCCGGTTGATCCTGCCACTTGGCAACAACTTGTTGATTACGCGACAAGACTAAACATCCCTCTAGTCGGTTAATTCTATGAACTCTTTAAAGACTGGCATGTTTGTCATGCCTGTACATGACCCTACCAAATCACTTGCACAGTGTTTCGACGAAGACCTGGAACTCGCCGTTCGTTGTGATGAGTTGGGGTATAACGACTTTTGGGTTGGCGAACACCATTCATCTACTTACGAAAACATCGTCTCGCCTGAGATATTCCTCGGCAAAGTATTAGGCGTAACAAAGGATATCCGCATCGGACCGGCCCCCGTCTGCCTGGCCTATCACAACCCGGTTCATGTCGCCAACCGACTGGCATTCCTTGATCACCTTTCCCATGGCCGCTTAAATGTGTGCTTTGGCCCTGGTGCCGTCCCAACCGACTTAGAAGCATTCAATGTCGCTCCCCCCGAAATCGGACGGCGAGTCGCAGAAGCAATTGACTGCATCATGGAAATCTGGACTTCCGAACCGCCCTATAGATTCCAAGGCGAGTTTACTGATTTCGAATTAGCAGATCACATCGATCTCGAAATGGGTATTGGGGGATTACACAAACCTCTCCAGCAACCGCTACCTCCCATTTACGTCCCTTCCATTAGTCGAGCATCCAAAGGCCTTGAAATAGCGGCAGGCAAGGGCTTCAACTTCATTTCTCATCACATGATTCATGCGGATGTATTGAAGGACCAATGGATCACCTACCAGCGTGGAGCAGCGAGCGAGGGCCTTACTCCAACTCCTGATAACTGGGCAGTATCCCGAAACATTTTCGTCGGCGAAACAGATGATGAAGCGCGGCAATTCGCCCGTGAAGGATCGTTAGGAAAATGCATTGAATACATCCTGGAATTGACACGAAGAACGGCGCCTAATGGCGTCGGGCTGTGGAAACCCCGACCTGAAATGGCCGATGACGAAGTCAATTTGGATTACTTCATGGATGAGATTATTATCGCCGGCTCACCGGAAACCGTGGCCAAACAATTGATAGAATTACGAACTGAAGTGGGCGAATTTGGCAATATCGTTTTAGTTGCCCATGACTTTGACAACCGGGAAAAATGGCTCCGTTCTGTCGAGCTGTTTGCGACTGAAGTCCTTCCAACTGTCAACGAATCCATCTAACCATCCTTTCACTAGGCAAAAAGATCAATGTACTTAAACATCAAGAAATTTACTGACAAAATGGATGCCGGCGAGCCATGTCTCGGCTCAGCAGTTACCTATGGCGACCTTTCAATCACTGAAGCATTGGCAACCGAGTGCGATTTTATTTGGATTGATCTGGAACACAGCCCCACCAATATGGAGTCACTCGTCGGCCATATGATTGCCTGCCGAGCAACGGGAACGCCATTTTTAGTCCGTATCCCCTCTGGTGAAATTGGATGGATCAAACGAGTCCTCGACAGTGGTGCCGAAGGAGTGATACTTCCACAAGCCAAGAGCTACGAAGAAATCAAGCAATTCGTAGACGCCTGTTACTACCCTCCGACAGGCACACGCGGATTCGGACCTCGACGTCCAACAGATTATGGCCGACTTGGCGGTGACAAATATCTCGAACATGCCAATCAGGAAATCTTTGTTTGTGCTCAGGTTGAGTGCAAAGCAGTTGTGGAAGACTTAGACCGAATCGTTCAGATTCCAGGACTGGATAGCCTTTGCCTAGGGCCGATGGATTTGTCCGGGTCGGTAAATAAGCTTGGCAAAACGTCCGACCCCGAAGTCGTCGAGTTGATAGAGACTACGATTCGCAAAGGACGTGATGCTGGACTCTATATCGGCATGGGGATGGCCGCTTCAACCGATTTTGCTCTGAACGCGATCCAACAGGGAGTCCAATGGTGTCAATGTGGGACCGATATGGAGTTGATAGTGAACGGCGCCAATCAGCTTTACAAAGAAATTCGTTCCAAGCTGTAGGTTTGAAGGCACGTGCTAGAGGGACGCAAGTTGCCTTCGACGTGCCAGAACGTCGCTAGGCAACTTTGTTTTCTATCCAACGTCGGAATTTATCCACGAGGATGATACTAACAAGCACGACGCCGATCAGTCCACCGATGGCGAACCAGCGACTTTCCAAAAATCCAGCCGCTGGATCGTGATTGGACCATGCCCCCATCGCTCCCAGAACTGCAAAGACGCAGCCTGCCAGAGCATAGGCAGCGCGGATCCATGGCTGCGACCGCAGTTTATTCGGAACATGCCGCGATTCAATCCAGAGGTTTACCCAGCAAAAGACAGCACAGGAAATCACACCTGTGAATAAGTTGACGGGACGAAGGATCAAAAATATAACGGCTTTGGCCTTATCTCCTTCTTCAATGCCGGCACCATAAACTACCTGGAACATCATCAACACAACGACCACGGCAAATCCGGCTTGCCAAATCAACATGTTGCGTTCAATTTTCGGGCGTCTTGCATTCGCCCATTTCGCGTTAAACGACCGCATAATTTCCATGACGATTGCGACGCCGATTTCAAACGTGCCATAAAGCGTTCCAAACATTGTTAGAACAGCGCCGGCAACGTATAGCGGATATAACCACGGATGCACGTTGGTTAGAATTTCAGCCTGCTGGCCAAGCATATCCCTACTATCGGGAATCGCTTCTTTAGGGCCAAGCATCTCAACACCGGACGTGACAAAGACTGCACTAAAAATGATTATTAAAGAGAAGCTGACTGCGCAGTCAATCACCGGGGCTTTGAGCCATTTCCGGGCAGCATGTTGGGGATCATTAGCGATCTCCTCGATCAATTCTGCTGAAGGCGGGTCACTTCCTGCATAACCCCAACGCTTATCTCGCAACCATGTGGTGTAGGCCATGTAATCGAAACCAGCCCCACCGATTACACCTACATAGGTCGTCAGCTCCACCCATTTGTTTTTGTCGGCAATTTCTTTGAATTGCTCTTTCTGTTCAATCCAATCGGGATAATCCCGAAATATCGGAGTGAAAAATCCCTTAAGCATCTCAAGATAATTCGGATCGTACATCAGCATCGAAGCCACCGCGGCCAGCATCAATCCAGCCACCACTCCGATCTGCACCTTCTCCATGACGTTGTAACCGCCGAACAGCGATAAGCAGAGTACTCCCCCAATCATGAGAAGTGCCCATAAGAATTGCGCAGCACCATTGAGCGACTCTGTCGTTCCCGTCAATAACGCAAAGTAATTCCCTAAGACGCTGCTATGGAAACTCACCCAGACTGGCTGTGCTACCAAAATGATCATCAGGAACATCAAGGCCATCCAACCACGTGGACCTGGCAGGTCCAGCATACGGCGGAATGGATGAACCCCCGTGAGTAACAGATGCTTTGATGTCCCAAACACCAACGCCCATTTAAGGAGCGAAATCGTAAGGAACAAAAACAGAATGTTATAGCCGAATAGCACTCCGCCACGAGTAGAGAAAATCAACTCCCCCGTGCCGATGGTTACACTGGCGACGATTGCTCCCGGGCCGAACAATGACAGCCACCCAACAAAACTCCGTTGCGTTAAAGCTTTCGGTAGTGGGGGCAATTCAGCAGTGGCTATTGATCCCGGAGTGTTTGCCATAAAGTAATTCAGTGTGATCGGCGTTGTTACAACAAGCCTTCAATAGGGGATGCATGGTAAATATGATGAGGACGTTCTTCTTCATCGTGCCAAGCTGCCGTATGAGGAATACCGAGACAGTGGTACATTGTCGCGGCCATATTTTCAGGCGTCTGAGGGTCCGAGGCAGGGTAGGCTGCAATTTTGTCTGATGAGCCAATCACACGTCCGCCCTGAATACCACCGCCCGCAAAAAACACGGACTGCACGGCTCCCCAATGGTCACGGCCGGGATCATCAAAGACATCGCTAAGTAAGGAAATCTTTGGCGTCCGCCCAAATTCTCCAGCCATCACGATCAATGTTTCATCCAGTAAGCCTTCTGCTTCCAGATCATTCATCAAGGCACAAAGTGCTCGGTCCGTTGGCGGGAAAAGTTTTTCCTTAAGTCGGTAAAACGCGTTGCCATGAGTATCCCATGTTTCGTTGTTACCAAGATTTACCTGCACCATATTAACGCCTGCTTTGACCAGACGCTTGGCCATTAGCAACGACCAACCAAAGCTGTTTGCGCCATACCGTTCCTGTGTTTTCTCATCAGCATTCGTGACATCCACGGCGTGACGGATTTTGTGATCCGTTAACAGCGAAATGGCCTGCTGGCGATTACTGTCATAGCCGAGCACATTTGCCGAGTTTTCAAGTTTTTCCCGCTGGCCATCCAAGGTATTCAGGAGTCCTAATCGACCGCCAAGCCTGCGACTATTCATGCCGTGTGGCAAGGTGAGGTTTGGCGCCTGATACACCCGTGCATCTGCTTTGGCTGGCGGTTTCTTACTCTGGTTGGGATAGGTATATTCCGGATAGGCTCCCCGCCACATCGGGTCACCGTATGGTGAGGCTTCGATGAAAAATGGATCCCGGTTTGAGCCCATGAGCCCGCCATAGGCTCCTGGTATAACGCCTCCCGACCAGTGTACCAATCGTTCCGGCAGCACGACCGACGGTGGCAGGTTGTTATACCGTGCTGGCAAAGCGTCTCCGACAATGGATGAGATCGACGGCCAGTCAGTTGGTCTTGGTTTACGATCACCCTGAAACCCTGCAGGTGCTTCACTACGACCGGTCAACATAAAGAAGTGCCCGAGTGTATGGCCATTGGTCGGGTGGGTTAATGATCGACAAATTGACCACTTGTCACTGAGCGAGGCGAGCCCAGGCAAATGTTCACAAATCTGGGTTCCAGGAGTTTTTGTCGAGGCCGGATTAAACTCACCACGCACATCATCCGGTGCATCCGGTTTCAAATCAAAACTATCCTGCTGGGCTAAGCCACCGGATAAGAAGATATAGATGAGAGACTTGGCCTTACCAAAGCCAGGTAGCGAGTTAAAGGCCTTTACATCTGCAGCCTGTAGCGACTGATGATGATTCATCCCTAAACCTAGCAATCCGACTGCACCAGCCTGAACGGCGATACGACGGCTAAATTGTGGGTGCCGATAAAAACTCATTATTAAATCCTGTAGTAGGACATTCAAATCGTGGCCAACTATGTTTCTTATTATCGGAACAATTCAAATGCAGGTCAATTTATATTGCCTTGCATGTCTGAATTCATAGTCCTTCAGAGGGGAGGACGCATCGGGAATCCCGATATTCGTCTTATACTATTGAAAGTTTCATGATCTCCCACGAAGGCTTTTATGCTCCAAGTACTCGGTAATCGTTCCGGCTTCTCGCGACGCCAGCTACTTCAAGTAGGTGGCGCGGGCATGATGGGCTTACATTTTGACAAGCTGCTTCAGGCGGAGGGACCAACCGAGGGCCGCGATGCTCAGGCCAAAGCGGTGATATTTGTTTTTCTATTTGGTGGTCCCAGTCAACTAGAAACCTTTGATGTCCGTCCGGATGCTCCTTCAACGATCCGTGGCCCGTTCCAAACAATCCCTACGAAAACTCCAGGTTTACGATTTTGTGAACATTTGCCCCAACTGGCCAACATCTCTGACAAATTCGCGTTGATCCGGACCGTCAACCACAGTGAAAACAATCACAACGGCTGTCATTTCATCCAAACCGGTCAGGCCCTACCTCCGGCGGATCGAGGGTCTGCCAATGTCAGCGCCACCGAGAAAGATTGGCCTGCGTTTGGAAGTGTGATCTCGTACATGGATCAACTCCAAACGAACAAACCCGCATCTGCCATCCCTCCCTATATCTACCTTCCGAATACAGTCGGCCGATTTGCCGGTTACGACTACAGCGGACAATACGCCGGCTGGCTGGGAAAAGATTTTAACCCGATGGCCACTCAGATCCAAAAACTTCATGCCACGGACAATCCATTCTTTCGGGACTGCGAAGATTCACAACTTAACTACCAGCCACCTGGACTGAAACGCAATGCGAACATCACTTTGGATCGCCTCAATCGCAGGCTAGACCTTAAACGCCAATTTGAATTGGAACGTGCCAAACTGGAATTGGCACAGGGCCCAAGAGCGTTTAATTCCTTACGCAGCAAGGCATTGAACATGCTGAATTCTTCTCAGATTGCAGATGCCTTTGATATCACCCAGGAACCTGACGCTTTGCGTGACAAATATGGACGAAGCTTGTTTGGCCAATCGCTATTGATGAGCCGAAGACTTGTCGAGGCCGGAGCTCGATTCGTATCGGTCGGATGGGACATGGCAGTGCGCGGGGACGACACCACTAGCTGGGACAGCCATCGTCAATTGACCCGCGTCATGGGCGACCATCTCTTACCAGGCTTGGACCTAAGCCTGCCTCCATTCCTGCTGGATTTGGAAGACCGTGGAATGCTAGAAGACACCTTAGTCATCGTATGTGGCGAAATTGGTCGCACTCCTAAATTTCTTAATCGAGGTTCAGCCGATGGTCGAGATCACTGGTCTTACTGCTTCCCGGCCTTAATGGCCGGTGCGGGAATCCAACCTGGTGCGATTTTCGGTGAATCCGACAAACATGCCGCCTATCCAATCGAAGACGCCGTCTCGCCGGCCGACATTGCTGCCACAATCTACAATCGCATGGGGATCTCTTTAGAAACGAGGCTTCCCGGGCCTCAGGGACGACCTGTTCCGATTGCTGAAGGCGGACGCGTCCTACACGAGATTCTCTGAAACTCCGGGTTCATAAACCAGGCAAGACGATTACTTGCTTAAGCGTGCCTTCATACCGGCCAGCATAGCCTTCATCCCACCATCCACTTGGACCTGTTCTAGCTGCTGCTTGTCTTCAAGTAGTTTATCCAGCTCATTTTTATCCAACCACATACCGAAACACTGAACGCAGTGGTCCATCTTTACCGGTTGCATGTATGAAACGTAGTTTGTTCTCAACCCTTTATCCACACAATGAGGACAACGCAGATATCCGTCTAACGACATCATTGGAGCGGGTGGATTTCCAAATTCTGCCTCTAGCATTTCCTCAACGCTTTGGGCACCAGACTCACGAAGTTTTTCAAGCTCACCATATTCCAGCCAGATCCCATCACAGCTTTGACACTTGTCGACAGTAACGTCGTCGACTGGCAAGGCAGTCAAGCCGGCTCCACACTTGGGACACTTCATAACGATCTATTCCTTTGATTACCTTTGGTGATACTTATAGATCGCCGTGGATCGGGGATTGGGCAAAGCAACAGTAAGCCCCTTGGTGGCCAAGCTTTGACCGCTTGCGCGTTGAATCACTTTTCCTTCGAGATTTTCAACAACATACATCTTCTTGGGCTCGAGACCACGCAATTTAAATTGCATCTCGGAAGCTAAGCTCTCTGGCCTCCGAAAAGACATCACCACGCCGGACTGTTCCGATTCCCGGTTAAACTGCCATGCCATCCAAACATCATTGTTCGTGCGGTAACTTGTAAGCGGATAGAAGTCATCATAATAATACGAAATCACTTCACGTCGTTGCTTTAGTAATGTCTGTGCAGATTCAAAGTCGAAATCATCACGCCTCACATCCCACGTTGTTGTATTCGCCGGTGCAAGCTGACTCCAGAAAGTATAAGGATCGGTTGTATTGATACCTGTGCCGAAATAAGGGATCCACAACGCCATACCATAGCTCAAGTTTTGCATTCCAGTCGTCTCGTAGGCATAGTCACTTCGCCAAAGAGGCACAGCCCGCCTGAGGGTCTCCAGTTCATTGCGACTGCCACCACCAGAGCAAATATCGATTCGCAGCATTGGGTGCCGTTCACGCAGAGTGTCCCGGTACTGCAACAGACCAGCCACGTGCTTCATTTCCGACACTCCCTGCCGCAATGGTTCATCATTGGACTTCCAGTAGGACAGAGGTGGTATTCCATCGTGACGATACAAATCTACCCCCTGACTACGAATACGTTCATCCACATAGTCGGTGATCCATTGAGCGGCATCCACATCGCCAAAATTGAACAATCTCATATCCCCGCGTCCCCAAGGCGGAGATTGTGGTGCATCCATCCGAACCCAACAAGACAGCGTATAATTCTCGTGTGCGGAATTCGGAATCTTTACACCATAGTCGTTATTGAACGCCAATGCCTGACTTGCTTCAGCCCCTACGCCTTTAACGAAGCGATACTCACCGGCACCTATTTTTTCACCGTGAATTCCGCCTGCCATATCGTCGACATTACCATCAAACGGGTAATGATGCAGAGGTTTTAGAGCCAACCGATGTGCTGCCAACTGCTCGACCTGTGTGGCATCCAAAGCCACGTCGTAAACACGCACATCATCAATCTCACCAACGATCCCACGCGTTTGATACTGACGTCCAACTCCGAACGAATCGTTTTTATCCATGGCCGAAATATTGTCTGAGATTGCTGTGGCAGACAATACTCCATCTACATAGACCCTCAATTCACTCTTGTCTGTTTTTGGGTTGTCGAATCTAGTCGCCGTTACCAAATGCCAAGTACCGTCTGCCAACGATTGTTTACTGGTAGCTGTCGCGTCCGGATTCCCCGTGCCAAAGGCGGCGACATCTTCCATTAGTGTGAGTCCGGAATCGTTGACGTGCGCCGGATATTCTCCTTGAATCAACGCATGCCCCATCCACCATTCAGCCCCACCTTTGAGCAACCATTCGGCTCGTGTTCGATCTATTTCACTTCCACTCGTCACTAATTCCGGCGTGAACCAAAGTATAAAACCGATTTCCCGAGCATGCAGGTGATCTGAGATTGGTTTAAGCCCTTTAGGAAACCGACTTGTATTGGGATTCCAGCTTCCAACATTCAGCCAATAGTCGTCATAGTTGTACCAGCCTGCATCGATCCACCAGTAGTCCGGTTTAATCCCACCATCCACATAACGGTCGACGAACATCTTTTGATTCGATTCAGTAGCCCCGGAACTCTCGATGTAATGTGCAGAACTCGAGGCATTGTGCTGAAACGGCGGCAAGGCGCCATCTGCCGTTCGAGGAAGATTCTCTTCAATCATCCAACTCCGCCATAGATTCTGTGCTCGCAGCCAGTCACCGCCATCCCACATTAGCATCGCAATCCTCGGCGTGCGGACCTCTTCGCCAGGCAGAAGTTCAAACCTGACATCCTGCTGCCCGGCCTGCAACTGAAGAGCTCGCCCTGTATCACGCACAAAGGAGGCTTCCCACTGTCCAGGCCAGCCGATCGCGAAAATGGTTCCTCGCGAATTCCATTCGAGGTTAAAAAAGGGAAGATCATTACTGGCTGGAAGGCCAATCAGTGAGCCGAGTTGCTTTGAGGACTCGGGACTCAGAACCGTTCGACGTGGAGCATAATCCGTTTCATCAGACATCCTCACAAGTGAATGAGGACTGCCATTACTGTGGTGCAAGGTGAACTCACCTTCACTATCTCGCTCCAAGGCGAGATCCAAAGGCAGCACGTCTTCCAATATCTCTGTGCGATGATCCGTAGGGTTCCGGAACACTAAAACCCATTCCGCCACTGGCAGTTTACGATTGACCGTCAATGAACATTCGACCACGATTCCACTCTTTGGATCGGTATAACTCAGGACTCTTTCCACGGTCGAATTGGTAGTAACCGCCGTGCTCCATTTTTTGTCCCAAGATGCAAGAAAATCCCGAGAATTCAGACCTCCATAGGTAAAGGAAAATGGCGATCTCACGGGAGGAGCAGTCTCCAATGGTGCGACCGGAAGATCCCCTAATCGTATCTTTTGTCCATCCATCAATTCCACTTGAGCATCTGCCCAATCGGACTGGTTAAAGTCGACCCGCTCAATCACACCTTCGGGCAATCCAACTGTAGTCAAAGTGAAGGAACTGGCTCCATCTAATCCAACATCGATACGGTGTCCTGCCATTCCCTCTCGCATGACAGGAGTACGATATAATTCTTTATCGCCAGCAGAGACAACACCAATAACCGCGCCGCGATTCGCATTCGAGTAAAAGCTGGTTACACGATTGCTATCCACACCAAATACGGCTTCAAATCCTCTGGCCGGTGCAGGTAGCACCACCTGAATCTCGCCAGCTGATGATAAATACAAACCGTGGTCATACGTATTACGGTTTATTTTTAAAGGCAAGTCACCCAACTGCTTGTGGTAGACCTTGGTCGTCGCCATGTTCTTTAACAGAGGGCCATGCTCCAGTTTGACTTCGAGATACCCACTATGTTCCGATTTAATTTCTTCACCGTAAAAGCTCGCACGACCCCAGTTATCCAACCTATGGATCTCCGAATTTGTAGGCTCCACGGCAATCGCAGATAGCAGCAACATGTTCAGTGAAAAAAGAAATGCTAGGAGACGCATTGAATTTCCTCGGGACAACCAAAAAGAGGATGCAGGAACACCAATTGTACCTCAATTGCACAGTGAGAATTCAGTAGTGCTGGCTTCTCTGGCTTCCTGAGCTTTGTAAAATGAAGTAAGCACTTATATTGGTAGCTAAAGTCCTTTCCCGCAGATCAAAGACCGTATTAACAGCGGCAAAAGCGATTCCAACGAAACGACCCCAAGGCATGAAATTCAACACAATAACGGCCGTCATCCTGCTTACTGCATTGGCGCAAAACTCCACTGTGATTGCCGACGAAATCTCTTTCACAAGAGACATTCGCCCGATACTTTCCAACAAGTGCTACAAATGCCACGGTCCGGACGAAGATGCCCGAGTCACCGAAATGCGGCTCGACACCCAATCCGGCCTTTTCGGAGAGAAAGCCGCCCCTCATTCTCCTGTCGTCCCACGCAGTCTAAAGAGGAGTGAAATCATCAGCCGAATCCTCTCAGAAGATCCCGACATCCGCATGCCGCCGGCCGCCAATAACAAAGACCTCACTGAAGATGAAATAACTTTGCTTAAGGCTTGGGTTAAACAAGGGGCACAATGGGAACCTCATTGGGCCTTCCAAGCTCCGCAAGCAACCAAGGCCCCGTCTAGAAAACATGGTTGGGGAAACAACCCGATTGATGAGTACGTAATCTATCGACTCAAGCAAGCCAATCTAGTTCCATCCGAGTCCGCCGATCCCCACACGCTCATCCGGCGACTCTATCTCGACTTAATCGGTCTCCCTCCGACTATGAAAGAGTTAAACTCAGCAATGACCACCGTGTTTCACGATGATGGCCAATTGAATCAAGATGAATACGGCAAATTGGTGGACCGGCTCTTAAACGACTCTCGTTATGGTGAGCGCTGGGCTCGCCGCTGGCTAGACTTGGCTCGATATGCTGACACCAATGGATACGAGAAAGATCGAGATCGAAATATGTGGCCATTTCGCGATTGGGTAATCCGAGCGATTAATGCCGGAATGCCGTTCGATCAATTCACCATCGAGCAACTCGCTGGTGACATGCTTCCGAACGCCACGCCGGAACAGCGTATTGCCACTGGCTTCCATCGCAACACCATGCTCAACGAAGAAGGTGGGATCGACCCACTTGAATTCCGGTTCCATGCCATGACCGACCGCGTTGCGACGACGGGCACTACCTGGTTAGGACTCACCACCGGGTGTGCCCAATGCCACACTCATAAATACGACCCCATTACGCACCGCCAGTATTACGAATTCATGGCTTTTATGAATAACACGGACGAGCCAGAAATGGACATTCCAGATGCCGCCGTCGACCAGCGGCACCAAGCTAATCTGGCCAAGGCCGAAGACCTCATTTCTGAGCTCAGGACGCAATACGCCAAATCTGGCAAGGACCTTGAAACGGAATTCACCGCCTGGCTAACTTCTCAACGTAATCGCAAACGCAATTGGCAGCCGATCTCCCCGCGGGCCATGCAAACCAACCTGCCACACCTCCAACTTGAAAGAAACCAAATAGTCTTTGCATCCGGCGACTCCACCAAGCATGACATTTTTGAATTGGAGTATCCCGTTGAGGCTGAAGCAGTCACTGCGATCCGATTGGAAGCACTACCCGACGCTAGACTTCCCAACTACGGTCCGGGAATGACCAATTACGAGGGTACGATTGGTGATTTCTTTCTCACCGAGTTCGAACTTCAGGTCAACGGCAAACGCATTCTGCTAGAAAAGGCCGTTCATAGTTACGCTAAGAATCGCTATGGCAATCAGGACACCTCGGCTCAACTGATGATCGATGGTGATATCCAAACTGGGTGGTCGGTACACGAGGGGCAGGGCGAACGACACATCGCGATCCTGCAACCGACTGAACCGATTCCTGCTGGGGACTGGAAGTTGACCATGCACTTCGGTCGCCACTTCTCAAGCTCTCTGGGTAAATTCCGTCTTTCCGTTGCAACGGATAACAAACCTCTGTCAGCCGAAGAGCTTCCTCCAGCTGCAGAACACCTATTGGACCTACCTGACTCCGAACAAACGGAGGAACAACGTCAGGCACTAGCAACTCAGTTCTTATTGCAAAGTCCTGAGTTAAAAGAACAGGCAGACCGGATTAATGCCTTAAGAAAGCGACCAGGGTATCAACGTGCCATGGTCATGCAGGAGCGTCCCCAGGAAAACCCTCGCCCCACGCACCGACACCACCGAGGCGAGTATTTGAGTCCTAAAGAATCAGTTACCCCTCAACCTTTGAATTTCCTGCATCCGTTCCAAACGGACACTCCCGCCAATCGACTCGGTTTTGCTCAGTGGATTGTGGCAGCAGAAAACCCTTTAACATCACGCGTCGTTGTAAACAGGCACTGGGACGCATTCTTTGGCAATGGAATTGTAACTACCTTGGATGACTTCGGTTTTCAGGGCAATCCACCATCGCATCCATATTTACTGGACCATCTTGCGATTGAACTGATGAATAATGACTGGTCCATCAAATGGCTACACAAGTACATTGTGACAAGCGCGACTTACCAGCAGTCTAGCGTGGTGAATTTGGAGGCAAGCGACATTGACCCGTCCAATGAGCTATTAAGCTACTTCCCGCGAACTCGGTTAGATGCCGAGGTCATCCGGGATTCGATTCTCCAAAGCGCGAAGCTACTATCGCCAAAGATGTACGGCCCTCCGGTCAAGCCTCTGCAGCCAACCGGTATCGGCGCCGCCGCCTATGGTTCACCCAAGTGGACCGCGAGTATTGGGGAGGACCGTTATCGCCGGAGTTTGTACACCTACACGAAACGAACGGTCCCGTTTGCCATGTTTAATACTTTTGATGGGCCCAGTGGAGAATCCTGTACTTCCAAACGCAATCGATCCAACACAGCACTTCAGGCCCTCACCTTACTTAACGATGTGATGTTCCTGGATATCGCTAGGCAATTCGGGCAGGAACTTGCAGAATCCAAACAAGACACTGAAGCAAACATTCGTATGGCCTTTCTGCGTCTGTACTCACGCCCACCGAACACAGATGAGTTACGCGAGGTAACTGACGTGTTCCATGCGACCTTCGAGTACTACTCCAAAAACCCAGATTCAGCCAAAGAGTTTTCCGGTTTGGAGGGCGAGCGTGGTGTGATGACCACTGCATGGGCAGTGATCGTCCGAGCTCTCTTCTCCACCGATGAAGCAATAACCAAAAACTGACATAGTTATGAATACCAAACACTCAACACTTAACCTGACACGTCGCAACTTTTTCAAAGACTGCGGAGTAGGTAC
>CALKCC010000280.1 GCA_938082855.1 uncultured Pirellulaceae bacterium
CTGGGATTGCGAAATGCCCTGCGACTCTGTTTTGGTCGGCGTTTTCTGAGTTGGAGTCAATTGTGACCTCGCGGAGAGCGATTTCGTGGCCGAGGTTGTTCACCTCACTGAAAACGAGTGTTTGCTTTTCCTCTTCAAAAAGGCGAACCTTCTCTTCCTTTTCAGCTGCAACCGCTTTCATTTTCTCAACGGATTGATTCACGGTTAGAGCATCGATCGGTGAGAATTGAACTAACAGCGTGACAGCAATAATGGCTACAAGCGTACCTGGCACAGCTTTTGTCAGCTTTGGAAGGTAGTGGATGATGGCCATGGTCAGGATGATCAGGATGGAGGTGAAGATCAACGTTTCACCAGTTAACCAGCTTCCTACAATGTCGAAGCTCTGTGTCAGTTCGTTAAATTTAACGGTGTGGTTGTCTTGGAGTTGTTTGAATTGAGCCAGGCCAATAACGATTGCAAGGCCGTTTACGAAACCGAGCATGACCGGATGCGGCAGGAGCCGCACGAATTTGCCAACGCCCAGCATGCCACAGAGGATCTGGATCACTCCGCAAAGAATGACAGCAGCAAAAAGGTACTCGATGCCATACAGGACAACGAATGCAGTCATCACTACGGCCATGGCTCCGGTAGCGCCGGAAATCATTCCGGGGCGGCCTCCGAAGATCGAAGTAATAAAGCCAACAAAGAAGGCGGCCCACAGCCCAACGCTGGGGTCCACGCCTGCGACAAACGCAAAGGCAATTGCTTCTGGGACTAAGGCAAGGGCAACGGTGAGCCCGGAGAGAATCTCATTCTTGAGGTTGATGTCACGACGGACGAGTAAATCAATCATCTAATTCAATGGTGGTGGGATATTGTTCTGGGTGGGTCGGGAACATTCAGTGGGAGCGAATGATAGTTACAACAGTCGCTATTCAAGAGAGGGCTAGAGTGGTTAGACCCTAGCAATAAAGTGTTCCGAAACGATAAGCCTAGCCATAAAAGGAAATATAAAATAGGCCAACTGGGTATTCAGGCAGGAATATGAGTAAATACTTTTCCATTTAGCCATTTAACCATTTAGCCAGTTAGACAATTAGACAGTTAGACCCGACTTCGTCCTGCGGACTACGACGGGCAAGCTCTTGGACAGTTAAACAATTAAACAGTTAGACAATTAAACAATTAGACAGTTGGGCAGATAAGCAGTACGAAGGCGGCCTCGATTTAGGCTGGTTGACCTTGGATATGCTCTAGAACGGATTAAACCTCCGGTATTATTGCTCCGATTCTACTATTAGGTGGGAGAAGGCAAGGTTTATACAAATCTTGCGTCAAATCCGTGCCTAAATTAGACTAATAGGGTCGGATGAAGAGATATTTACGTCGTAACACAAGTGGATTGAAAGACATGCTTAATCGAAGAAACATGTTACAGGGTATGGCAGGAATGGCTGCTGGAGCAGGTACCGTTATGAGTGCTGCTTTGGACCCGAAGAATCTAATGGCAGCCCCTGATGCTAATGCTGGTCGTACAACCAAGCGTGTGATCTTCTTCATGCAAAATCAGGGTTTCGACCCAGCGACTTGTATTCCTAAAGGAATGACTACCAGCGGTTCGCTTGCCGGGGTAACTCTTCCCGAGCCAATCAGTCCGCTGGAATCGTATAAAGACCGCCTGCATATAATCAATGGCTTGCATGGGACTCACACCAGCCCTTCTCACAGCGCATTTTTTGGTGCTTTGGGTGGTTACCGAGGAGGCGATGGTGTCCCTCCAAGTGCCTCGACGATCGACTACGAACTAAGTAAGGTCTTACCGAATACATTGCTACCACATCTTTGTATCGGGATGGACTCAATCGAGAACATGACCACCAAGCCCACAGTTGCAAATCTTTCTGCGACTGGCGCTGGCCAACCAATCTTCATGCACTCGAACCCGAACCACCTATACGAGATGCTATACGGTGGGATTTCGACTGGGGAGATTCGTAAACAATATGAAGCTCGTTCCAATCTTCTCGAAAGAGTTGAAAAGCTCGCTGCGGCGAAGGGCCAAAGCTTGCCTGGGGCAAGTCAACAGCGTTACGGTCAATTCGTACAAGGCTTCGAAGACGTCAACGGGTTACGGGAACGCTTGCTTTCAGTATCTGACCACCTTAGCAAATTCGCTCCAACGGTTGATGAACGCTATACGCGTCCTGAGTTCGAAACCGACTGGCATGACGCTCTGCTTGAACTCGGAATTTCAGCCCTAACATCTGGCATCACCAATACTCTCACGATTGGCTCAGGTCGTGGTGAGATCTTCGGTGCATGGAAAGGAATTGGAGTTGAAAAACAGGGTCATGATCTAGGCCACGTAAAACAACCCGATAACCCAATTTGGATTAAGATTCGACAATACAACAGTCGTATGCTTGTGAAGATCATGGAAGCCTTGGATAGCATTCCAGAAGGGAGCGGTTCTATGATGGATCACACCCTGATCGTGTACACAAGTAATAATGCCGATAAGCAGCATACAAGTGGTGCAAACTGGCCGGTAATGCTACTGGGTAATTTCGATGGGGCCTTTAAGACAGGCTGCTTCACTCAGCTAGATGGCAAACGCCCAATTAACGCTCTGTACACGTCAATTCTGCGAGCAGCCGGTGCAAATGTCGATCGTTTCAATATGGACGAAAAGACAGCTAAGAAGTTTGATAGAGACACCGGTCCGGTCAAGGAACTCATGACATGATAAAGGTTCGATTTGTTTGGGTAGCGCTAATTCTGTTTTGTCAGCTGCCCAGTGCAAATGCTGATACCTATACGCCCGGGCAACCTGTAGATGCCAGTTACGAAGAATTCGCTGCGCAGTTTATCAATCGACACTGCGTAGATTGTCATGGCCCTACAGCCCCAGAGGGTGGCCTTTCGCTCGATAGTCTTGGGCCTATTGATGGTGTTAATGCCGCCGTTTGGAAAAGCGTTTGGGCTCAGGTGGCTCTTAAAGAAATGCCACCGAAAGATGCTGAACAGCCGGCGGTAATTGAGCGTCTGCGATTTGCAGACTGGATTGTTGGCGAGTTATCCCGGGAGATGGCCGACAAGGGTGGTTTTCATGATCACCTCGATCCGAATAAGGGGAACTTTGTCGATCATGATTTGCTTTTCGGGCCGCTACCTAAAGAAATTGTTCTCAGCCCAACTTCGTCTCCATCAAGGATTTGGCGGGTTTCTCGTCAGGAACACATCACGCGTCTTAACGAATTGATCAATAAAGAACCCGACTTCAATCCAGAGCGTCCTGGTCTCCGAACGCAAGGCGATGTGGTCCCCACCAACCATGGCGGGGAATTAAAGATGTACTTTGGTACGGATCGTATTATTCAATGGCAAGGTGGTACGGTAGCCTATGCAACGGCTGTTAAGAGCGTACCAGCCATTCTTTCGTCCGCTAGGAAACATGGTCTGGAGAATTACCCGCACTTCTATACCGTCAACAGTGCCGAGGCAACGCAGATTTTGGGCGTGGCTAACGACGTGATCCGTTATATGGCCGAGGGGCCTTTGAGTATTGCCGAACCTTATCAAATCACGGACGATCCGAAGTCCATTGCGGACAAAATGGTTGGTGACCTGCGAGGTTTGCCAACCAGTATCGTCTACAGCACTAAGGTAATGCGACCGATCACCCCGGTTTACCATTTGATGGAGGCTGAGAATCCTACGGAAGATCAACAGCGTGCAGCAGTTGACTTTCTTTTCGAGGCATTGACGTTTCGAGTACCGCGACAGGAAGAGTCAGAAATCTATCTGCAATTGCTTAAAGAATCGGTAGAGAAACTGGGCGCTGAGGACGGTACGGTCTTAGGGTTGTCAGCAGTATTCCTGGACCGTGATGCACTATTTCGACCAGAGTTGGTGGAGACAGGTGAGGCCGATGAGCATGGTCGAGTGATGCTGCAGGATTGGGAACTAGGTCTGGCGATCAATCATGCCCTAGGATACATCAAGCCCGATGAGCAGTTGCGATCAGCGATCATGGATGGCCGAATGCGGACGAAAGAAGACGTGCGGCGGGAAGTAGAACGGATGCTGGCAGATGAGACGATTCGTAAGCCACGGATATTGCGGTTTTTCCGCGACTATTTCGATTACGATTTGGGTGGTTATATCTGCAAAGACAATCGAGCCTTGGCGCAGGCGGGGATTACAGGAAATGCGAATGGGCATTACCGCGCGATGTTTGACGCCACGGCCAGTATGGACCGCCTGATAGAAATCATACTTGAGGAAGATCAAGATGTATTTAGGGAGTTGTTAACAACGGATCGAGTTGTAACGGCTCGGTCCGAGGTGACTTACTACGGAAAGATGAACTCGCCTGCTGAACGTGAAGCATCAATCGCAGCAGCGAAGGCGGCCAAGGAGGCTGCGGAGAAAAAAGCTGCGGAGGAATTGGCTGCATGGAAAAAGGCAAATCCCGGAAAGGAACCTCCTAAGCCGAAAAAGCCAAAAAATCCGCCTAACGTCAACCATGATAAG
>CALKCC010000281.1 GCA_938082855.1 uncultured Pirellulaceae bacterium
AAGAGTACCGTCGTATCGACAATGCGTTACCTTTACCGACCCGTGTACCAGGCGTCATCGATCGGGAGGGCGTCGATCATCCATTATGGGTTCGGGGCAATCCTAAAACTCCTGGGGACAACGTCCCTCGGGGATTCCTGGAAGTCTTCGGCGACTCACATTATGACACCACAGGAAGCGGACGCCTGGAACTGGCAAAGGATCTGGCCAACCCTGAGAACCCACTCGTAGGACGAGTCATCACCAATCGCATCTGGCACTATCTTTTCGGTCGTGGGATTGTCTCCACGCCAGACAACTTTGGACGCCTTGGGCAACAACCAACTCACCCTCAACTACTCGACTACTTAGTCACATACATGTCGAAAAATGACTGGTCATTTAAGAAGACGATTAAACATATCGTTCTCAGTGACACCTTTAGGCAGTCGAGTGTCAACGAGCAAACTAACAGCGATCAAGCCACGACGTTGCTGGCCCAATTCCCCGTTAACCGTCTGGATGCCGAGTCCATTCGCGATTCGATTCTACAAAGCGCCGGAGTCTTGGAACCCCGCATGTACGAAGGTAGTGCTAACGGTGCAAGCAATCGTCGAAGCATTTATGTCGTGATCGCCCGCAATAACATCGACCCGTTTCTGCGAGCATTTGATTTCCCCGACCCTACCACCACGATGGGAGCACGTAATACGACCAATGTCCCAGCGCAGTCACTCACACTGCTCAACAATGAACAGGTAATTAGCCGAGCTCGGTTGTTTGCCGATTCCGTGTTCAACAACGCGAACCTGCCGACCGACACCGACAAAATCCATAATATGTTTCTGAGAGCATTAGGGCGAAATGCAACAACCGAAGAGGTCGCGGCGAGCCGTCAATATCTTGAAGCTTTAATACGCGACATCGAGGAACAAGAAGCAGAGATTGTCAAACTGAATGAGTTTCTGGATATTGCTTCCAAACAGAGAGAGTCGATTTTGGCTCCGATACGCCAGCGACTTACTGAGGCCGCCATGAAGGATGACAATCCCAAAGCCGAGCTTCCGCAACCGCTGCATGCCTGGGAATTCAGTGAAGGTGAAGATGGCTTAACCGATCAGATCAATGGCCTCAAACTCGATTTGATCAACGGCGCCCGTATCGCAGACGGTGCTTTAATTCTTCAGTCACCCAAAGCATTTGCCCGTTCTGGTAAGGTCTCGAAAGATGTCTCAGAAAAAACGCTTACGGCAGTCGTGCAACTGGACAATCTAGACCAACAGGGAGGCGGAGTGATCAACATTCAGTCTTCTAATGGAATTGTCTTCGATGCCATTGTCTATGGAGAACGCGACGATCGATTATGGATGCCCGGGAGTAACGGATTCGTACGTACGCAAACAGTCAACGGACCGGCCGAAAGCGATGCGTTGACTAAACCTGTTCATATCGCCATCAGCTACAAGCAGGATGGCACGATCACCATGTTCCGCAACGGTGAACCGTACGGGAAACCATACGTTTCATCCGGATTGGTGAAATTCCCAGCAAGTGACTCCATAATCAATCTCGGATTGAGACATTCGCCAGCCGGTGGCAATCACAACCTAACGGGTAAAATCATTCAGGCGGAATTGTATGACCAGGCTCTATCTGCCGATGTCATTAAAGGTATCGCCACGGGACAACGTTTCTACATTTCGGACAAACTTGTACGGGAATCTCTTTCTGTCGCCCAACGTGAACAGGTGGATGCGTTAGCCCAGAAAATTGATGCCATCCGCAAACAACTGGCTGGCATTCAACGCCCAACCAATACCGTTGAACCCGTTCGACAAGCATGGCGAGATTACGCCCAATCCATTTTCAATCTCAAAGAATTTATTTTCATCCGGTGATGTCATGACCTTACAACCAGCACAAGAATATAGTCGGCGGCACATCTTATCACGGGCTTCCAATGGCTTTGGGATGGCAGCTCTGGCGGGATTGCTTGGCATGGATACAAACCCAGCCAAGGCTGAGTCTCCGTTTGGCCCGCGACCGGCTCACTTCGAACCTAAAGCCAAGCATGTCATCTTCTGCTACATGTCAGGGGGATTCTCCCAATGCGACAGTTTCGATCATAAGCCACGCCTTCAGGCCGAAGCTGGCAAGCCGATTCCCTTTAAGACGGAACGTACGCAGTTTAATAACAAAGGGACGATGATGCCCTCGCACTGGGAGTTCAAACGCCGAGGTGAGAGCGGACTTGAGATTAGTGAACTCTTTCCCCATCTGGCATCCTGCGCGGATGATTTGGCGATCGTCAAATCGATGACCGCGGAATTCAGCGAACATGCTCAGGCAAATTATTTCATGCACACAGGATTCCCATTTCGCGGACACCCCAGTGCCGGCGCCTGGATGACCTATGGACTGGGCAGCGAAAATGAAAACCTTCCCGGATTCGTGGTCCTGCATAGCGGAGGCAGTGTACCTCCGCACGGTGGCGTCGGGCTCTTCAGCAATGGTTACTTACCAGCGATTCATCAGGCCTCGAGCATTACTCTGGATCGCAAACCCCCTGTATCTAACATCGTCCCTCAGGAAGCCGATCGACGACAACGCAAACGGCTTGATTTCATCAACAATCTGGACAACCGCTTCCTCCGCACCACAGCCAATGATGCAGACGTCGAATCGGCGATCCGCAATTATGAAATGGCCTACAAAATGCAGGCCGCTGTCCCTGAAGTAGTGGACATGTCCGATGAAACAGAAGCAACGCTGAATATGTACGGCGTTCATGATCAGGACATCAAAAAAGGCCACTACGCTCGTCAGTGCATTTTGGCCCGAAAGTTGGTGGAAAAGGGAGTCCGCTTCATTGAACTGTCCTGCCTGCAATCCGGTATCGGTGGAGGGGGTGCAGCCAACCCCTGGGATAACCATGGTGGCATCAAAGTGGGACACGGGCGTATGGGCCATCAGGTAGATCAACCAATCGCCGCATTGATTAAAGACCTTAAACAACGCGATCTCCTGAAAGAAACGCTAATTGTTTTTGCCGGAGAATTCGGACGCACACCATTTGCCCAGGGAAGTGATGGACGGGACCACGATCCCTATGGATTTAGTATCTTCATGGCTGGAGGCGGTGTGAAAGGCGGAGTGGAATACGGTAAGACCGATGAATTCGGTTATCACGTCGTCGAAAACAAAGCAACGGTTTGGGACATGTGGGCGACCGCCCTGCACCTCATGGGTGTGAATCACATGGATCTAACATATCGCTTTGGGGGACGGGATATGCGACTGACAGATGTTCATGGCAACGTTCTGCACGACATTCTGGCCTAGTTACGTAAGCAACTCTCAAACAATCGAACTGGCTGGGTTGTCTTGACGCCTACAATTCAAGTAGCTCTTCCACATCGCGATCAATGACATCCGGCGGTGTTGCAATCGATACCAAAAAGAACACGGTAACGGTTACCAACAATGAAAATGCCCCAGGGTGAAAATTAAACGGCAAAGCGATTTCCTTGAAGAACAGAATGCCGTAAACAACAAATCCTGCTAACACTGATAGTTCCGCACCCAAGCGATTCGCTCGCCGCCAATTCAATCCCAATGCCACCGTTGGTACAAAGGCAATGGCGAAGGCACTCCAACCCATAACGCCTAACATCGCAACCGTATCTTCAGCGAAGTAGGCAATCAAAGCAGCACCCACCGCGATGAGGACCGTCATGATACGAGCCCACAACAACTCATTGTTGAGCTGACGCTTAAACAGCAGTTTGGGCACGTCATTAACGATCGCTGCCGCGCCAATATTCAGGAAACTATCCGCCGTGGACATGATCGCCGCAAACAAGCCGGCAAATACGACTCCTGCCAATAAGGGATGAGCATACTGCGTTAAGAATGCTGAACTGGCTTCATCGGCATTGACGAGTGGCTGGTGAAAATCCCCCACCACCATCGCTCGCATGGTAATTCCAATCGAAACCCATAAAATTGCGGAGAGCATAAATCCGGCCAAGGAAAGCGGAAGAAGATGACGGCTATCTTCCGGTTTTTTGGTCATCATCAATTTACTGATCACATGTGGCTGACCGCAAACGCCCAACGCCATGATGAAATAAATCGACAGACAGGAAATCATTCCCAGAGTGCCCCAGGGTTGCATGGACTCCGGATCATCCTGCGTAATGATCTGGGCCATTTCTGAAAAGCCACCGTCTAAAGTGGTCATTGCGGCATAGAACACGAGCAGAGCGGCTCCAACCATGATAATGCCCTGAATGAAATCCGTGTAAACCGAAGCAACCATGCCGCCAGTTACGCAATAGAAAACCAACACCGAACAACAAAGAACGAAACACCACTCAATCGAAACATTGCTGGCCCAACTCAAATCCTGTAACAAGTCAAACAGCACCACCGCCATCGCTTTGATTTGAACTGCCAAATAAATCAACACTCCTGGTAGAAGCGCTATCGCCATCAATCCCCCGGTTCGATTGGATTTATATCGAGCAGCAACAACTTCCGGTACCGACAAAGAATCCGTCAAGCCGGCTAACAAACGCAGGCGTTTCCCCAGCAGAAAGAACATGATGCACATACCGATGGAGATACTCACCATCATCCAAAACGAACTGGTTCCGTTTTTGTAGGCAATACCTGGGCCACCTACGAAGCCAAAACCACTCATGGTGCTGGCGAACACTGCAGCACTTGTAACAAACACTCCCAAGTGCCTGCCTGCCATAAAGAAGTCACTGGTGTTCTTGGTCCGTTGCATGGCCCACAAGCCGACGACAATGCACATCACCATGTAGATCAGAATGCAAGCAAATACGATGTAGGGACGGTATTCCAGCATTACGAATCCAGTTCGGGGTGTTGATTGGCTCGTGCCTGACGAGCCGCTACCAATTCTTCAAATCGAGTCTGCGACTTTTTGGGCAGAATGAATTCGCGATAGAACAGAACATAAAGTGCGATAAACCCAACTGGCACGCCGCAGATTCCCAAAAACATTAAGGTCGTTCCAAAAGGAAAGGCCCCCAGGTAATGTGGCTCAAACGGGCTGTCCCAAGAGGACTGATAAACCGTACACATTGTTATCAAAGCCGCCACAAAAAGAATGCTGACCATCACCATTAGATTCCAATAGAACGCTGCAATTTCTTCTCGGGCATTTCGGGTACGGCATCCCCAGGCAATCAACATGGAGAATCCAACAAAGGTTACTACACCAAAGAACAATCCAGCCCCTGATACCTGTATATGACGGTCACGGCCAATCCCGCCCTGATACATGACGGGACTCGATGCACCCTCCGGCTGAGCCAATTCAGCACGCACATGGGGATACCCCAAGGCATCGGGTGGGTGATCTGTGACGAAGATCCAATACACGGCTCCCCATAAAAAAGAGAGCAAGACAATCACCGGAGCGTATTTCATAACAGCACTAAGTCTGAGTGGGATCTAATTTCTTCCAAGAATCTTATTCTAGTCAGTCGAATATAAAGGGGGCAGTAGGCTAAAATCAACATCCTGACCTCTACTCTTTGGTAATTCTCCCCATGAATCATCCATCTCTGCTTGCCTGCCTCTTACTACTCCTGCCGTACACACTAACGGCGAATCAGAGTGGGAAATACACCATCATCAAGATCGTGGATGAGGAAACAGACCGCGGAGTTCCGTTAGTCACATTAAAGACCGTTAATGATCGACAGTATGTGACAGACAGTCAGGGCGTCGTTGCATTCCATGAACCCGGCCTCATGAACCAACAGGTTTTCTTCCACATCACCTCGCATGGGTATGAATTCCCTAAGGACGGATTTGGGTACCGAGGAACAAAAGTAACCACGAAGCCCGGCACGACTGTCACCTTGAAAATCCATCGAGTCAATGTTGCCGAACGTCTTTATCGTGTAACCGGCCAGGGTATCTATCGAGACAGCCAACTCGCCAACCTACCAATCCCGATTAAAGACGATGTCCCAGGCAATGTATTGGGTTGCGACAGTGTCCTTGCTGAAGCAATGGGTGACTACATCTATTGGTTCTGGGGCGACACCAATCGGGCCGCCTACCCACTTGGGAATTTTCATGCTTCCGGTGCAAGATCCCGCCGCCTGAACACGGGTGGCTTGGACCCCAACAAAGGCGTGGACTTAGAGTACTTCACCAATGAACAGGGATTTGCCAAAGAAACGGCTCGACTTCCAGGCGACGGACTGACCTGGCTTGATTGCCTAATGAAAACATACGAGGCAGATGGTAGTCGTCGACTCTTTGCCGTGTACATGAAGGTGAAACCACCTCTCCAAGTTTATCAACGCGGCATTGCTGAATTTAATCTGGAAACTCAGCAGTGGGAGCACCGAGTGACTTTCCCTGAAAGCCAGCGAGTGATTCCACAAGGACATCCACTGCGATATCGAGAGCCTGATGGGGAAATAGACTACTTCTATTTCGCTGGTGGTATGCCTTATATCCGAGTACCGGCGAACGCTAAAGACTTACTAAATCCAAGATCTTATGAAGCCTATACCTGTCTCGCAAATTCAACTGGTAGCAGCTATCGAGTCGGACGTTTTGACAACGGACAACTGGGGTACCGCTGGACCACACTGGCACCTGCCATGAACGACACCATCGCAAACAAGTTGATTGCGGACAAGAAGATTAAACCGCATGAGGCTGCTAACTCGCTGATCGACGTGGATTCGGGGGACCTCATCCGAACCCAGCACGGCAGCGTTTACTACAACGAACTGAAGCGACGCTATGTGCTCATTGTCAGTCAGATCCGAGGAACGAGTATGCTGGGGGAAATCTGGTACGCCGAGGCTCCAGAGCCAATCGGTCCCTGGAAGTACGCTCGGAAAATTGTATCTCACGATAATTACAGCTTCTACAATCCCAAACAACATCCATTTCTGAGTGGCGATGGTGGGCGTACCATTTTCTTTGAAGGCACATATACCACGATGTTCTCCGGAAACGAGACGCCGACGCCTGGATATAACTACAATCAAATCATGTATAAGCTCAACACACAGGATCCACGGCTCAACCTTCCGTTGCCAGTTACTCTGGCTCGGCGAGTTAACCGTGGCACGTATCGCTGGACACTGGGACGCCTTCGCGACGGCTATGTCGGAACGCCTCTTTTCTACGCCCTCGAAAGAGAAGGCGATGGATTGCGCGAAATCACGATAGGAAGTGAACGCATGTGGGTTGCCATCGAACCGGGCCCCCAACGAGTAGCTCTCTATGAATGGGAAAACGCTGACGGCAATGTTGTCGTTCGTCTGGAGGGCGAAGCCGGCCCAAATGGTTACCAACGTAAAGACTTGAAGTTAGGTTACGTTTGGCGGAAATAGCATTGAACGAATAACTAGACGTTAAACAGGAAGTGACAAATATCACCATCCTGCATCTCATACGATTTTCCTTCGACACGTAATCGACCGGCAGTTCGAATTTCCTTTTCACTACCCAGTTCAGCAAGATCATCCAGCGAATAAACTTCCGCTCGGATAAACCCACGTTCAAAATCGGTATGAATCACACCGGCCGCCTGAGGCGCGGTGGCCCCAACGGGTACCGTCCATGCTCGGACTTCCTTTTCACCGGCCGTGAAATAACTTTGCAATCCTAGCGTGGTGTAAGCTTCTCTGGCCAGCACTGCAAGCGAAGGTTCTGTCAGCCCGACAGACTCAAGCATCTCTTCACGATCCTCTTCATCTAATTCAGCAATCTCTGCTTCCAGCCGAGCACATACATGAACGACGCCTGCATTCACTTCGGCGGCATAGTCACGAACCTTCTGAACGAGTTCTCCTTCGCCATTCAAATCGTCTTCAGCAACATTGGCAACATAGAGGACAGGTTTGAGCGTCAATAACCCATAGCTGTGGATGAATTTCAACTCGGCTTCATACAACCCAAGACTACGCAAGGGTTTGTCTTCTCCAAGATGAGCCAGACACTTCTGAACCACATCAACGGTAGCTTTCGCTTCTTTGTCACCACTACGAGCTGTCCGCTCGGCTTTATTCAACGCGTTCTCAAGTGTTTGAATATCTGCCAGCATTAATTCCGCCTCAATGATCTCAATATCATCCAGCGGATCGACTTTACCGGATACATGGATGACATCATCATCTTCGAAGCATCGGACCACCTGCATAATGGCATCGACTTCACGGATGTGACTAAGGAATTTATTCCCTAACCCTTCACCTTCACTTGCTCCTTTGACAATACCGGCGATGTCCACAAGCTTGAGGATCGCAGGAATCACTTTCTGAGTCGTGATATGACTGCTAATGACATCCAGTCTTGGATCGGGCACAGGAACGATGCCTTCATTCGGTTCAATCGTACAAAACGGGTAGTTTGCACTTTCGGCTCCCTGAGAGCTCGTGAGGGCATTGAATAGCGTGCTTTTGCCGACGTTTGGTAGTCCTACGATTCCTGCTTCCATGTCTCTTTTTTCGCTTTATTGATTCACTTGACGTCTGAATAGGCAATTTATCGTACTACAAGAATCCCTTTTGAGAAATGCCGGCCACGACACTCTGGCCTAACCCTGGAACATATCCAGAAGAGCGATTGTCGGAATCTCTTTTTGAAGGCGATCAACCATCGTCGGATCGATTGTTCTGATTCGCAACACTTCCTCCTCTAATTTGGAGTGGGAAGCTGCCTGTCGCCCGCGATACTCTTCCATCACTGACAGCATTTGCATGTTTGGTGTATCGCGATCAATCGCATTGACCATGGGATTTTGAATCAATGCAATTTGGGAGAGTCGTTTCAGATCATCCATGACCTCATCCAACTTTTCTTTTGAATCAACATATCTCAGAATTTCCCCCATCATCTCCGTGCAGGTACACTGTGCCCCTAGAAAATCATCGATGAGTGATGTTATCGATTCATCGTTGCGTGTGTTCATTTTCTGCAGCAGGGAATTCGCCTTTTCGTCCGTTAACACCAAACGTGGAATCGGACGCATCAGATAGTAAGCGTAGGAACCAATCGCCAACACCAGAATCGCTACCAAGCTTACAATCGCTTTGCGAGGCAGGCCCGCTTGATCAAAACGCGAACTGTCAAATTCCTCACCTGTAGCTTCTGCTACCAACTGAGCCTTGCGCTTCGCTCGAAAAATCGACTTCGTACCTGTCGAATCCGTAACACCCCGAACGTCCTTCCCTCGGTCTCGCACTTGCGATGCAGCTTTATCCACAACCGGTGCAGGTGCTGTCACGGATTGTTCAGGTACTTTCAATGAAGCACCACAATCAGGACACTCAATCGTATCACCTTGAGCATCCTCATCGGCGGTGACCGTAGTCGAACACATTAAACAACTGAAGGAAATCATTGACCGGTTACTCCAATTCCGAGACGGAAAACGTGGGGCACATCACACCATTAGCTCACACCAATAGTCATCGTACCAATTCAGTAACAAGCATCACAGAAATTCTGTCAGTTACTAATCGGCAGCACGGATTGCCCACGGGGGAACGCTTTTATTGATCCGAATCATACCCGGTCAGAGGACGAATCCATACGTTTCGGAATCGAACTGGGTTACCGTGATCCTGCAGTGTGAGGGGTAGCTTTTCAGCGTGAGCCTTCCATTGAGGGGGATCTTTATGGGCAACCTGTCCCAAACTAACGGCTCGGTTATGCACAACAACTCCGTTGTGAAAAACGGTGATATGAGCCGGCTTAGCGACAGCGCCGTCTTCATCAAAAGATGGAGCTTCGAACACAATGTCATACACCTGCCATTGCCCTGGTGCCCGAGAAGCATTCACCAACGGTGGGTATTGGCCGTAGATGGCAGCAGCCTGACCGTCTGAATAACTACGGTTCTCGTACGAATCTAAAACCTGAATTTCATACAGGCCCATAATCATCACTCCGCTGTTACCACGCTTTTGACTATCGCCCTGAATCTCCACTGGCGATGCAAATTCCACGTGCAACTGGCAACTGCCAAAGGACTCGCGAGTCTTGATTGAACCGGTACCATTGACTTCCATGTAACCGTCTTTGACGGTCCATTGAGCGTCCTTTCCGTTACCGGCCTGCCATTGAGATAGGTCCGTTCCATTGAACAACACAGTGGCATCGGATGGAGCTGAACCTGCTTTCGCTTGAGTACTCGCCGTTGGCGGAGTGATAATCCATGGTTCAGGACGGTCTTTGTCATGAACTCCCCAGGGCTGTCCGGGCACATTCAAGGTATCGTCATATCCCTGCCCAGGAAGACCTGTTCGATGACGTCCCTTTAGCTTCGATTTAATCTTCCCTGCTTCGGCTGTTTCCCCGAGCAACATCATGCAACACACAGCACCTAAGACCAACGTTCGTTTAAGCATGCTTTTCATTCCAATATCACAAAGGCAGTTTTTCTGTAAACAGCTGGCCCCACTGGATTTAATCCAGAGTCTTTCGCTCCAGCCTGAGGTCAGTATATCAAAGAAAGATTGAGTCCGTGCGTCGCACTACTCAACCGACTAACTGAGCTATCGGTGTCCCTTTAGAAATGGCCATAGGTCGGCCAATCGGCGTCTGCAATTCCTGTTGGTAATCAATCGACAACGCCTTTAAGACGGTCGCATGAATATCGGCGATCGTGACAGGATTCACGACATCTCCGGTTTTATTCTCTGCTCTGATATCCGGAGTCTTGTTGGTTTCGCCAACGACCTGTCCACCTCGGATTCCCCCTCCCCCCATAACGACCGAGAATCCGTGTGGCCAGTGATCTCGCCCGCTGGCACCATTGAGTTGAGGAGTACGGCCAAATTCTCCGGCCCAAATGACAATCGTGTTCTCGAGCATTCCGCTAGCCTTCAAATCAGCCACCATCGCGGCCATGGCAGGGTCCAGAATACGAATTCGATCTCTTTGGGCGTCGGTATTATTGGTGTGTGTATCCCATCCTCCGAGTGTCACTTCGACACACCGGACGCCTGCCTGAACTAACTGAGTCGCCACTAAACAACTGCGACCAAAGGAGGTATTCCCATATCGATCCAGATCCGTACGGGACGCATTTTCCACAGAGAACGCCCGCAATTGTTCGGAAGACATCATCCGCATTGCGCGTTTGATCGACAGCTGGTGCAATGTTTTAGAGTCATCCAGGTTTTTGAAACGCCCGGCCGCAAACTCCGATTCGACCACGTCAAACAAATCCCGACTTCGGGCCTCCTGACGAGTCTGGTTGACTCGGGAACGCACATCCGGAACTGGACGCAGAGGATCACCAATCTGAAACGCATCGAATGAATCGCCCAAATAGCCACCCCGCCCGGGGCGGTTACTTGCAAGAATCGAAATATGACGAGGGATATCACTTTCGCTGGGTAACTGATGACAAACCACAGCACCTAATGAAGGGTGAACTAGAGTCGGATCCGGACGAAAACCTGTTTTAATGTTGTAAACTCCGCGAGCGTGATCCCCTTCCCGGCTAACAACGCTCCTAACCACACTCAAATGTTCAAACTGCTCGGCCACCAGTGGTAATGTCGATGCAATCTCAATGCCCTTGGCCGCCGTTTTAATCGACTGCACACCACCTGAAAATTCCTGAGATGCTGCCGAGGCTGGATCAAACGTATCTCGCTGACTGGGGCCTCCCTGCATCCACAGCACAATTACATTTTTGGGTGGACGCTTGGTATCACGAGCGGTTTCCTGTGCGTTGGTTAACCCATTTGCTAACGAAGTCAGCCACGATGCACCGGCTGCCTGAATGACCGTCCGGCGATTCCAATGAGTGGAGGTATGGCACGGCATGACTAGTCTTTCTGAAGATGGATGAAATGGTGAATGGAAGCTATTCTACAAACGGTATCAATGGGACCATGAAAACTCGGTACTGTTGGTTAACGTCCAAAACAGATCTTCGATCAACCGACCTCGCTGATTATCTGACTCATTTCGAAACTTGAGAAGGAAATGCGACAGTTCTCGTTGATTAGGCAGGCGGGTAAGCACTGCCAGATAAACCGATTCGATTGCGTCCTGATCGTCTTCAGTAATCATGGCGATTCGCGCCGAGGCGTTGGACCCATTTCCATTGGTAATCCTGCTCTGCAATAAATTCCCATTCATCAACAACAGTCTTTGAGTGACTGTCCCGCCGCGATCTTCAAATTCATCTTCGCCCGTATCGCCATAGCGTTTAACAAACTGATCTAGCTCATTCTGCTGCTGCAATCGGAAGAGATAACTCATATCGGCATTGATCGTTTTTAGGCTGGCAGTTTGATTGAGTGCGCCGGCAACCTGTTCAGGACGTAGCCGAACCAGCGGGAAGACCGCCCAGGCGGATTCATGATCTGAATTGACTTCGAATTCTGCCTTGCTCTCCAGACGGAACACCTGCAATCGCGTTATCACACGAATCAAATGTTGAATATTGAAGTCATGCTTCACAAATTCATCGGTCAATCGCTCCAGTCCCGGAGGAAACGGACCGGCCAACGGAATGTCGTCCACAGGAGCGACTAACGGCCTGCCAAAAACCATAGCCCAAATACGATTTACGGCTGTTCTGGCAAACGCTCTGTTATTGGGATGAGTTACCCATTGAGCGAGCTGATCACGACGAGCTCCCTGTGAATCAACTAATTCCTGATAAAACGGTACGACCGGCGGCACAATCACCTCCGACTCCTCGTCCAGATACTTGTAGGCGTAATGCTCGCGATCATCTTCGACACCATAAAACCCAGTTTTGACCTGTGAGTAAAATGCAGCAAACTGATGAAAGTCCGATTGCAGACTACCTTCAGAAGGATCCTCAGGATTTAAGGCAACCGTCCCTAGACGATCATCATGGCATTGCAGGCAGTCAATTCGCATGCCTAGAAAGGCTCGACTCGTCCGCCCAGCAAGTTTCATCACATCCGGCCGGCCATTATTACCATCGGTGATTGTCGCCGTAACAAAATTCACCTCAGGATCACTTGTCCAAACTCCCTGACTGGAAATCAAAGAGTGGACCAATTGATCATAGGGACGATTTTCCATCAATTGATCGCTCAGCCAAAGCCGAAATCGACCTCGTCGATAAATCAAAAATGGACCATTATCAACACCAACAAACACTCTGGCAAAACGCTCACTGATGTAGTCTGAATATCGTCGGTCCTGCAACAAATAATTCACATATCGATCCAGAATCTCATCGTCGGTCGCTTCGAACTGCTGCTGCTCAACAAACGCTCTGATTTCCTCGACCGACGGGATCGTTCCATGTAAAGCCAGCGAGGCCCGGCGCATGACCGTCAGCGTACTGGCGGGTTTAGCGTGGCTAAGTTGTTTCTTTTCCCAACGAGTTTGGAATTGCTGATCTACTTCAGCCACCACGCTGCGGAATTCCACGCTCTGTTGTGGACCAGCATCTATCCGGCCCACCTTCTTTTTAAGACGCTGTGAACTGAAGACTCCTCCCATCAACGATCCGATCCCAATCACACACGCCAAGGCAAACAGAAATGCCTGCGTCCGAAATGTCATCGGGGATTTGAGGGGTTCCGTCATGGGTACTGAGTCTAATTTCTTGAAGTTATTGAGAGCCTTTGGACGAATGCTTTGTATATATTATTAGCAAACCACATGGAGAAAGTGTAAGTTTCCACAGGGACTGAGCTATTTAATTTTCCATGTCGCCTATGAAAAGTATCGGCATGAATCCGGATGACCTCAATCAGAATCGCCACTCCCCTCACACGCCTGCTGAGCAGCCCGTGTTGCAGGCAACACCGATTCATGACCTAAGCGATTTCGCTGTTGATTCTCAAGCCGACTCCGCCGTGGACAACCCTCATCAGAACTCCGGCCTAAGTCAGGTCGCCAGCTGGCCATTCAAAAAAATATTCTCCGGATTGGAGTGGTGCTTCGGCGTGGTCACCATGATTTCGTTACTAACGATCTGTGCAGCCATTCCCATCCTGCAGTTTATTACGCTCGGTTACTTTCTGGAAATCTCGTCACGTATTGTCCGAGAGAAAAAAGTTCGGGCTGGATTTGTCGGCATCCGACAGGCTGCTCGTATCGGAGGTTGGGCACTGGGTACTCTGCTGGTCTGGGGGCCGGCCTTTAACGTGGCGGGCATTTTCAACGACGCTCAAATCCTACTTACCGAGTCCGAACAACTTCAACCATTTAATGTAAGTCTTGGTGTCATCGTTCTACTTACCATCCCGTATACATTGTGGGCATGGATTCGTGGTGCACGTCTCAGACACTTTATCTGGCCTGCCCCTGTGCGATTTTGCCGCACGATACTGAAACGCGAAACATACCGTCAGGCTGTAACCGCATTTTGGGAATTCATGTCAACGCTTCACTTGCGAGAATTGTTCCGTCTGGGCTTCTTCGGTTTCCTCGGAGCGGCAGTCTGGTTATTGCTACCTGTTCTCCTGTGTATTGGCGGCACGCAACTACCAGAAAGCCTTCGTGGAATCTCCTCATTGATAGGATTACCGCTACTGGCAATTACGTTAATTTACTTGCCCGTCCTCCAGACTCGTTTTGCGATCGAACGACGGTTCCGAGTATTCTGGGAGATTAAGGAGGCCAGAGCCGTCTTTAAGCGAGCTCCCATTGCCCTTTGGATTTCGATGTTTGCAGTATGGGCCTTTGCACTGCCTGTGTATCTTGCCAAAATCCAGCTCACACCACGCGAAGTGTTTCTGCTTCCTACCGTGGTGTTCGTCGTCTTTGCGTGGCCTTCTCGGATGTTAATGGGTTGGGCGTATGGCCGAGCCAGCAAACGAGAGGCCAATCGAAATGTGATTTCAATTTGGCTCGCGCGACTTGCCATCATCCCAGTCGTCTTCCTATACGCCGGCGTCGTCTTTTTATCGAGATACACATCGTGGTACGGAGACTGGAGCCTGTTTGAACAGCACGCTTTGCTGATCCCTATTCCTCTGCTGGGTGGCTGATCCGGCCAGTCCTGGACAGCTCTGACGAAGGCTCGTCAAAGGAAATGGATTCTCCTAAAAAGCGAAATGCCACTTCAGGAATCAAAAAGGCAAAGCATTCAATTTGGTCGGCAGGCATTAATTCCTGCACCATGGCACACTGCAAGTCTCCATGGACTGTTACAGGAATTGCCTCGGTTGGATCGATGGGAATATCTATTTTCGACTCCATGCGTGGGGCCCAGCCGCCCAGACTGTCGACAGCCATATTCTGTGAGACGAGGTAATCAACCGCCTGTTCCCAGGAACCAAACCGTTGACGCCACTTTTCCGATAACTTGGTACTGTCAGGAGCCGTTTTGAATTCAAGCACGAGTTCTGGAGCGCTTCCTCCCTGAGCAGACAACTCCAATCGGCCTGCACGATCGGTCACCTCATATTCAAAGGCGCCTGTCCGGTGAGATGGTAAACCATCGCTCATGAGTCTACTTCCGATGACATGTGGAGTGCTGTTCATGCATGTCTTAAAGAAATAGACCTCCCCGGAATTCCGATGTTTAGACTTTAAGTAGAGACGCCAGTTGCTTTGCCTCGGAGAAGGTAACCACTTTCGAAATGGCCCCAGCATTCGAGGGCCAAAGCCACCATGCTCATAAGTCAGGATCGAGACGGCCGTCAACGATTCATACTCATCCAATTCAAATCCGTCCGGCAACCACTTTCGTACTGAATCGGTCGGTACTAACCAATTTAGGTAGAGCACATTTTTGATATCCGATTTCAAAACAGGAGTTCTGATAACTTTACCAATCAAACGCAAGACATCTCGAGTTCCCGGCGAATTTAATGATCCCGCCAACCACCGAGCACGAGCTTGCGTCGGAAAAGTCACATGATGCAAGCCTCTATTCGGTTCGGCAAAGTACTCATGATGTTGATCTCCTAATCTGGCGGTGAATGCGAGCATCCAAATAAACAATACTGGGAATCCAATCCCATTCAGTACAGCGATGTAATGAAAGTCGACATACTCTAACTGCCCAGCAAGTACGGGTGCACAAGCTTGATGGCAGGCAAACACTGAAAGCAGGAAAGCTACGAAGTCGATGCCACTCAGGAGGATAAAGACTTTGATTGATCGTTGATTCGCATGATACGTAATGAGAGCCAGCGTCCAGCACAGTTGCATTAAGGTATAGCCAAACGCTCCACAGGAAGTGGTCAATACAATCCAACGAGCTTCCCACCGTACATAGGCCGAAGCATCTCCCAGTCTCACTGCCTCCCGAGCTTCCTCGACAAAACTAGTGACAAAGGCAAATTCGCCCCACTGTTCAGGAATAATGGCCATCACTGTAAATAGTAAGCCCAAGATGCTCCAAACGAAGGGAAGCCGAGCCCGTGAGACCTGAGCACGTTTAGCGTCTAGAAAGTAAAGCACGAGACAAACAGCTGCGATAAGATTCGATAACGCAACCAGCTGCCAGAAATGCCAGCCAATACGCCACAAGGAAGTGTTCTCAGCAACGTAAGATGCTCTTTCCAATATCGGGCGATTTACATCAAGACCCGGTTGCAGCATAGATAAAGCAGCAAACACAGCAACCACATGTAAGAATGCCGAGACGACAAAACTAATGACTGTTAGCCGATAGAGTTTTCGGGAAGGCAAATTGATTGAATCCATGGCTGACAGGTATCCCATTCATTACCGCAACTTTAGCAATTACTATATAAGAATCTAAACCGAGTTTCGATCGAATCATTAACCAAATATGTCTGACGTGCAAGCAAAAAGCGAAAGCCAAGCCAACCCGGCAGTGCAACCACTACAACGATTGATGCGGTGGTTTGGTTTGCTTTGCGTGATCGCCTTCTTCCCGTTCGTCATGCCGGTAAGTTGGATGGACTGGTGCCATCAACAACTTGGTCTAGGCTCTTTTCCAACAGACAAACCAATTGCAATTTATCTGGCCCGCAGCACGTCCGCTCTCTGCGGCTTATACGGTGCTTTTGCTCTGGTACTCGCCACGGACGTGGTGAAGTATCAACGGTTGATTCTTTTTCACATATTCGGTCTGTTCACGATTGGTTCCATCGGCACGCTACTAGCTTATCAATGCGGCATGCCGACTTTCTGGATTCTCACCGACTGGTTCGGCATCATGCTTATTTGCCCTTGGAAATACGTGTATTTCCGACGCATGATGACCTGGGAAGAAATGGCAAGTCAGGCAGAGTAATTCTCAAATCGTCCGTTGGTCCATTGTGAAAGATGAGATTCGACAGGTTGCAGTGACTGGTTGTATTAGGAAGTTCATGATGACTTCACTTATAATGGTGGAATGCCCTCCTGACGCATCATCCGTGCCCTCAGCATCCTGATCCTTGTCTCCTGAAAGCTGATCATTCATGAATCCATATCAAATGACTGCGCCACCTCGGCGATGGGACCCTAAGCTGTCACCGTTTGTTGTCAACCTAATGAAAGGAATGAGCCGTAAGAAAGCTCGGCAGGCTTGTAAACTGGTCGACGTGAAAATCGAGAACGTCGAAGTCATCCAACAAGCTGTGGCTGCCAATCAAGGAGTCTTGATCACACCGAATCACTCCACGCATGCCGATCCCTATGCCATGAACGAAGTCTCCTATTTGGCCAACATGCCGTTTTACTTCATGGCCACCTGGAATATTTTTGATGTTCAGGGAAAGATTGGTCAATGGATTCTGCAAAAGCACGGAGTCTTCAGCGTCGATCGTGAAGGCACGGATCGCAAAGCCATGGAGATCGCTCAGGATATCCTGAAAAACAAAAAGCATCCTCTGGTGATTTTCCCGGAAGGCGAAGTCTATCACTGTAATGATCGGGTCACACCATTTCGTGAAGGGGCAGCAGCCTTAAGTGTATTTGCTGCACGCAAAAGTGAACGACCTATTGTTGCCATTCCGTGTGCCATGAAATACCGCTACACCAAAGATCCGACTCCGGAATTGTTGGAGCTAATGACTCAGTTGGAGCATTCGATTCATTGGTATTCCAAAAATGACCTCTCTCTTGGTGACCGCATCTACCGTTTGGGCGGAGCGGTCATGGCCCTCAAGGAACTGGAATATCTCGGGCAGGTTCGGGAAGGCGCTTTGTCAGAACGGACCCGATTTCTTGCCGACAACATCTTACGTCGTCACGAAGAGAAATACGAAGTGACGAAAATAGGGAAGACGATCCCCGAACGTGTGAAGGAATTACGGCGACGAACCATCGCGCTGATGGAGGACGTGGCTCCGGACAATACCGAGTTAGATGAGGAGATTCGGCGAAACCTGGCCGAGTACATGCTTGTCGTGCAACTATTCAGTTACCCCGGAAACTACGTTGCTGAAAATCCGACGACAGAGCGCATCGCTGAGACACTCGATAAAATGGAAGAAGATCTCCTGGGTGTGGAAAGTGCCATTCCCCGTGGTGAGCGAATGGCCCACATCAGATTCGGTGAACCCATCCTCATTCCTTCAGAACGTAAACGGGGCATAGCCACAGAAATCACACACCAGCTCGAAGAAGCAGTACAAAGTATGTTGGACGACATGAACCACGAGGACAACTAACACGTGGCCGACAGCAAGTATCTTCGGTATTACCTCTTGGCTCTGTTGTCCCTTTATACAATCGCCAAGACGGAACATTTTAGTCTGGCGGCGGAACCACCCGTGCCAGAAGTCGAGAAGACTCTCCGCCGACCGATTGACCTGGCCCGAGTTGGACAATGGATCGTCTCGGCCAATCACCTCGAAGGTTCCGTCTCCGTAATTGACACAACACGTCATACCTTTCTGTCGGAGACTAATCTGGGAGGCCGGATTCGTAGTTTGGCAGCCATCGATCAGTCCAACATTCTGCTTGCTGTGGATGAAGAAAATCACAAACTCATCCCCTGTAACGTAGTGCAAGGGCACGTTTCAAGTTTTCAGACCGCAGACACCGCTCATACGCCTATCGACGTCGTTGTCGACCGACATGGAAAGCTGGCTAGTGTCAGCTGCCTGTGGGCCAGGCAAGTTCAACTGTTCGACTTACGAGTCACCAATCCTGCCGTTTTTCCGGAGCTCTCAGCGACCATCGACTTACCATTTAACCCAGGCATTCAGTGGATCGCCCCCGACAATGCACACCTATTCGTGGCCGATCACTTCGGCGGCCATCTGGCACTCATCGACCTAAAGACTCGCAAACTCAGAACGATCTACCAAATCGGCGTGCATAATATCCGAGGCCTGGCCTTGAGTCCGGATGGTGAGCATCTGATGCTGACGCACCAACTATTAAACGATCTGGCCGCGACCGAAAG
>CALKCC010000282.1 GCA_938082855.1 uncultured Pirellulaceae bacterium
GATTCCATTAACGAGCGACATTTAAATGGCTAAATGGCTAAATGGCTAAATGGCTAAATGGCTAAATGGCTAAATGGCTAAATGGCTAAATGGCTAAATGGCTAAATGGCTAAATGGCTAACTGGCTTACCAGTTGATGTAGCGTCCATCGGCGTGGCGGAGGCGAGGGGCATCTCCCGAGACTGCCGGATACTCTTTCACAGCTTCGGCATTGAATTCGATTCCTAACCCAGGTGCATCATTTGCATAGAGGTATCCGTCTTCCCAGGTAACTTGATTAGGAAACAGCTCCGGAAGGATCGTGCCCGGTGGGCGTGCACATTCCTGAACTGCAAAATTGCTGGTGGCCAGATCCATATGAACACAGGCTGCTGTGGCAACAGGCCCGAGTGGATTATGGGGAGAGATGGGGATGTAATGAGATTCACACATACCAGCAATTTTACGGGCCTCAGTAAAACCACCTGCAACACAAAGATCCATTCGGCAAAAGTCTAACCAGTTGTTTTCGATGAGCGGAGCAAACTCCCATTTGGATGAGAACTGCTCGCCAATCGCGATCGGCACACTCGTGGCATCCCGCAGGCGTTCGACCACAGCAACGTTTTCAACACGAACAGGGTCCTCGATGAAATAAAGATTGTACGGCTCGAGTTGATTGCATAGAGAGATCGCATCGTTCACATCTAAACGCGTATGAACGTCAAGAATGATCTCAATTTCATCCCCGACGAGCTCGCGGATGGCCGCCACCTGTTTAATCGTGTTCTTGATCGCCACACGAGGTTCAAATACGCCATCCTGATGAGGCGGTTGAAATCGAACGACCTTCCATCCGGTTTCATATTTGTCACGCGCATCCTGAGCGAGGGTTTCAGGGGTTTGGCCATGAATATGTGTATAGGAGTAGATCTTTTCTCGAACTTGCCCGCCAAGCAGTTCGTACAGCGGCACTCCATAGGATTTTGCCTTGATATCCCATAGAGCAATGTCGATGGCACTTACAGCCGCAGCCCCTACTCCGGTAGTCGGGAAAAACCCACAGCGAGTCATTGTCTGCCAAAGGTGTTCAATTTGAGTTGCCTGTTGACCGATGAGACTTGGTTTTAAAGCTTCAATAAACCCAATTTGAGCGTCTTCCCGGAATGTGAGTCCCGCTTCGCCCAGACCGGTGATGCCTTCGTCGGTAAAGACTTCGACGAACATGAAGTTGCGATCCAGTCCGACAACGTATGTTTTGATATCAGTTATTTTCATATTGAACGAACCAACTGGCAGTAGTAGAGTGCTTGCATTGAAGGGCAAGTATCCATACTAGCACAGATTATTCAAACCTCTTAGTAGCGTTAGCTATGATAGAAGTGTGATCCGTTAAACTGGACTCACCCCATTGCAAGGGCTTGGTATTTCGAGTGACTTGAATCCTGATTGCATCCATTCGAAGGCATTACGTTGTGATCCGAATCAATATTCTTATTTTGACAAGTCTCGTTTTTGGGATGACGCTGGAGTTGTTGCATTCGGCGGAACTGGAGATCCGATTAGCCAGTTTCACACAACGCGATGGTTGGCAAGTATTTCCGACGGCCGACGGAATTTCAAAGACGTATGTTGCTCCGGTGGCCAGCTTATCGTCCGTAGATTTTTTGTTCGCTCGTCCTGAGCAACACTCAGGAGAGAGTGGATTGGAGATGAAAATCCGCCGTCAGCCGGCGCGTCGTCTACAAACACTCACGAAACAAAATATCGGAAGTCCATTGGTAGTGATTGTCGACGGCATCGTTATTTCAGCTCCCATAATCCGCTCAGAAATTGGAGCAGACGTATTTCTGACAGGATTCGAAAATCGGGAACAGGCTGAGTCCGTTGCGAAATTAATCAATGAGAAAGCGAAGTCTCGCAGAAAAAGGGCGGCCCGCTAATGTCAGGAGAAGTACCAGCGAGTGACTCCGTTTCGCATCGACCTAACCCCTTAAAAAGGCGTGGGGTTCTTGTCGCCTGTGTTTTTCTGGCCTTACCTTGGTTGGTTTCACGGTCGCTCTTTTCGGAGTTTTCAGCCGCCCCCCATAACGACGATTGGTTGTATGGACGCAGTGTCCAGGTGCTTGCTGAAGAAGGACGTTACCAGCATGTTTCTCAGCATGGAGAATTAGCTGCCAGCGTCGTCTCGCATGTTTACTGGGGACGGCTCTTCGTGTGGGACGAGTTTTCGTTCGAAGCGTTGCATTTGTCACAGGCCGTTGCCGGATGGCTAACCTGTGTAGGGGTCATGCTGGTTGTCTTGATGCTAGGCGGTCGGTTGCAGTTCGCACTACTGGCTTCTGTCAGCTTGTTGATTTGTCCACTCTTCTTTGGCCACACCTTTACATTCATGACGGATGTTACCGCGTTAATGTTCATAACTTATGCGCTGTTGTGTTTCATTTGCAGCGATCAATGTCGACGTATTGGTCCGTTGATTATGGGCAGCGTGCTTACGGCCCTGGTATTCTGGTGCCGTCAAACTCATGTGCTGATTGCGGTAGTACCGCTATACGTCCTCTGGACCTGTAGATCTTCACTGACCAAACGACAAATGCTACTTAGATTGGGAATATTAGGTGGTGTACCTGCAATCTCTCTATTACTCTTCGAGTGGGCTGGCTTAGTGCCCGGGAATCAATCCCGAACTGGAACATTGTTCATTAAGGTGTTTGATCTCGAACGATTGAAGCAAATAGCAATCTATCTCTATGGAACTGGATTATTGCTTGGGATGTTGCTGTTGCCCATTTCGTCTAGCGTTGTACTGAAGCTAATAAAACGGCAGGACGTGCTCGTTAATCGTTGGTGGGTGGGCTTGGTTTGTTTGCTCTGGGGAGGCGTCTTTGTGGCAACCGGAGGCAGGACATACATCACACAATCGGTGGGATATTTTTTGCATAATGCCCACTTCGGTCCGGTTTTATTTGCTGATCCCCCGCACCCCGACGGCAGTTGGACTTATATGGGAGACGTGAAATGGACCCCTTTGATTTGGCAGATCTTGACGCTCATGAGTATTCTCTCTCTGGCTGTTTGTGTGGCATTGGGATTTTCAGGGCCCGAGCGGCGTGATAGCCGGATTTCATCCGTTGATTGTCGACCATGGCGAAACGGTATTCTCTTGTTTGGGGGCTTGGTTTCCCTTGCTCTCTTGGCGGTCGTGGAGAATATCGTGGATCGACATTGGATGGTTTTATTTGTCCCGGCCGTCATCTGGGTCGGGACAAGTCAGGCCTTAGACGGCTATCGTCGTCTGGGACGCCCATCAGCAACTCTGGTCTGGCTTGCCGTTTTCGCGATGGCATACATCAGCACGACGTTCACTCATGACTGGCTGGCATTCAATCACGAAAGAGATTTGCAAATGCACGAATGGTTGTCAGAAGAAGGGGTGCGACCTCAGGACATTGACGTGGGGATGGATTTGAATGGCTGGCTACGAACTTCCGAAGACTACGCAAGCCGACAGCGAGAAGGGGACTTAACACGTAGTTGGCGAGGGCTTGCAACGCATGCTTTGGCTCATCGGCCCAGAAAAGGTTGGAGTGTTATCGGACAACGAAGTTGGTTTAGCTGGGCCGTGGAAACGGATCAGCATCTACTTTTGCTCAAGAAAGACGAAACGCCAGAGTGATAAAAAACGAGGCTTTCATCCCCGCCAAAGCAGAGAGTGAAAGCCTCGTGGCTTAAATCATCTCGGAAAGATGTTATTTGTCAGTGCGGAAAGGAGAAGTGGGAAGTCCCTTCGCGTTGACGAGATTAGGCTCCGCCAGTTGATGCCACCCGAATCGCACATGCACAGGGCTCGCGACTGCATCGGAGGCAACAATGACCTTGTCTCCCTTAATCTTGGCGACAGCCGGTTTGAATTCTCCATCACTTCCGGCAACCTGAAAATGAGTTAAAGGCTCTCCGTCATTGGAAGCCAGGCTTCCTGCGGTATGGTGAAACGAGATTTCAATAGTCGACCCAACTGCTTTGTGGCTCTTATAGAGAGGTCCGGAGTAAACCAGGTCTTCCTTGCCATAAGTTTTAGCCAACGCCCACAGTGCTAATCGCAAGCCAACATCCTGTTTGTTCTTAGGGTGGATGTCTGTCAGATTGGAAATGTCGGTAGTAACCGCCATGCCAGTATTCGGGATGGCCAGAGTGGCTTCCTGGGCTTCCCAGATTTCTGGTAGCGCGACTTCACTGCCACGGTAAGTAAAGGGAGCGAGTTGCACAAAATAGAAAGGCATGTCAGGATTCTTGAATACGCTTCGCCAGCCCTGAATAAGTGCCTTCATCTTTTCGTGATAGAGCATTCCGTCACCTCGGTTTGACTCTCCCTGATACCAAATAGCCCCTCGGAACTTTAAGTGCCGGAAGTTGTGGATCATGCCGTTGTATAAGGCGAGTGGAGTTTGGTGGTTGATTGCTCCATTCCCATTCTTGGTTGGGAAGTTATCCAGGTTGTCGGCAATTTCCTTTAGTGCTGGCACTGATTTGAAACCGACAGGCGGAGTCCATGGTTCAATTCGAGTTCCGCCCCAGTTGGAGCCAATGAGCCCGATGGGAACATCAAGATCAGCCTGAAGCTTGCGTCCGAAAAAGTATCCAACGGCGGTGAATTGAGCAACCGTTTCTGAGGTTGCCGCTTGCCATCCGTCCGACGGGATATTGTCTTCGGGTTTGTCACTTGGGCGATGCGGAAACTTGATGTGACGAATGTTAGGGTGATTGCCGTTCTTGATTTCTTCCTCGGGGTTGAGCGACTGAACCACTCGCCACTCCATATTGGATTGACCGGAACAGAGCCAGACTTCACCGATGAGCACGTCCTCTAGTGTGATGTCCGAGGATCCTGAAATGCTGATTTTGTGAGGTCCGCCAGCTTTCAGTGGCTTCAATTCAACCATCCAAAGTCCGGACTCATTGGCTACAGAGGAAGCGGAGTCGCTTCCCAATTTCACAGTTACTTTTTGACCACTGTCATCCCAGCCCCAGAGAGTAATCGGAGCTTCTCTTTGAAGCACCATATGGCTTCCAAGAATGGACGGGAGAGTGACATCAGCTTGGACGCCGGTGACAAAACTCAAAATGAGCAGCAAGGTGGCAGTTAGTATACGAGGTAATTTCATAATGACATTCCGAAATGATGAATTAGGAGTTGATAAACGTAATTCTAATACTCCAATAGCCCGAAGAATAGTAAAGAGGGGACTTTATAATTTGTGATTGTCATTAGAAATCGTGTTATGCCATAATAGTGTTACTGTGTATTTGTTTAAGTTAAGGACTAATTGTGACATTTAGCCGTATTGATCGCAGAGACCTATTGCAAGTCGGTTGTTCAAGCTTTTTAGGATTGACGCTTCCGGCTCTGCTTCAGGCTGCGGATAAGCAGAGACAAGGAAAATCAGTCATTCTGGTTTTTCAAACTGGTGGTGGGAGTCAGCTGGAGACTTTTGATCCGAAGCCAGATGCGCCCGCTCATATTCGTGGTGAGTTCAACACGATCCAAACAAAGATTCCAGGAGTTTTGTTCGGAGAACATCTTCCGAAGCTGGCTGATCGCACAGATAAAATCGCGGTCGTACGATCGTTTTCTCATCCAGACAACCGGCATTTGTCAGGGACTCACAACACACTGACCGGTGAGCCTCAGGTCTTCCGCGGGAATGCGAATGAAGACAAGGAATTATCGAGGCTCGACCGTCCTTGTTATGGTGGCGGAATCAAATTATTAAATCCAACGACTAATGGAATGCCTTGCCAGGTAACCCTTCCCCGTCCATTGATCGAAGGCCCGTTAACTTGGCCCGGACAACATGCAGGGTTCCTTGGACCCAAGTATGATCCCTGGCAGGTGAATTCCGATCCGAATGGTGAGAAATTCAAAGTGCATGGTATTCAGATGATGGATGGGATAACCACCAGTCGCCTGAATAACCGAGTTGGAATATTGAAGGAATTGAATCATCAACAAAAGCGGCTCGACCAGTTTGCTCGTGGAATTCAGTTCACCAGTCAGCAGGAAGAGGCACTCAATCTTCTGACCTCGCCTAACATTGCGAAGGCATTCGATATTCGTGCCGAAAGCGACGAGCTACGAGACAAATATGGTCGCTCGGAATATGGCCAGACATTAATACTTGCTCGAAGATTGGTTGAGCATGGTGTACCCTACGTGCAATGTAATATGGGTATCGTACAGTCATGGGACACTCATTCAGACAACTTCCCACGCCTCAAAGATAAGCTGTTGCCAGGAATCGATCATGGTGTTTCGGCATTAATGGATGATTTAGAGCAACGTAACATGCTCGACGACGTGTTGATCGTTGTAGTGGGAGAATTCGGGCGAACTCCGACGATCAATAAGAATCCCGGACGTGATCACTGGGCATCCGGATATAGCGGAATCTTCATCGGTGGTGGCGTACGTGGAGGACAGGTAATTGGCAAATCGGATAAACACGCCGGACATCCTGAGACCACTCCATACCATCCGAACGATATTGGGGCTACGATTTACTCAACCTTGGGTATCGATCCGGCAAGTATCATCCGTGACCGCGAAAATCGTCCTTTGCATATCAACAATGGCAAAGTGATGGAAAAACTCTACACCGGTTAAGCTGTAAGAGTCCGCCTCTTGGCGGTAATTCAGAAGCATAAAAAAAGAGCTGGAGTGTTAATACTCCAGCTCTTTTTGTTTCGAATGCTCAGTCTTGAGTTAGTCTTTGAAGAAGTTCTCAAGGATCTGAGGAATCTGCTGACCGACTCGGGACTCGGGATCGAGTTTTTGAGCTGCGATCAATAGGACCTTAGCAGCGGGTTTGTTACCTGCTCCGAATAGTCGCTGTGAACGCATGAACAGTGCCATCTGTCCTTGCTCAGCAGCCGGCTTAGTCTTTTCGATGAGGGCGTCCAATTCACTGGCGAGTTTATCGGCATCGAGTTTCTTGGCTGTCAAAGTACCAAGAGTCTCTTCAAACTCAACAGTACGCTTGATGGCGGCGTATTTTTCGCCTAATCCATCCGCATCGAGTTCAAGGATTTGATCGACGGAATCGCCATAGAATGCGACGGCAACTTTTGCGTCGACAATGCTGATAGCTTCATCCAAGGCCTTAGCTTTTTCCACACCATCGGCAGCTTCAGCTTTTTCGAATGCGGCATTGCGTTTGTCCAATGTTTCTTTCTTGGCACGGATGTCGGCAACCCATTGTTCCGCTTTCTGACCACCATATCCGGATTGGAAATGGAATGGACGTCCTTTTGCGTCAGCTAGGAAGATGGAAGGTACGCCCTGAACTTGAAATTTGCCGGACAGCTGCTGGTATTGTTCTTGTTCTGCAGGAGTGACAAGAGATTTGTCACGTGGGTTGTCAAGAACAAGCAGAATGTAATCTTCTTTCACGGTTTGGAAAACGTCCTGGCTAAGCACGTTTTTGTGAAGTGCTTTACAGGGTGGGCACCAGTCGGAACCGGTGAATTCCATCAGGATAGATTTTCCTTCTTTGGCGGCAAGTTCTTTGGCTTCTTCGAAGCTTCGAGTCCAGCCTTTGTAGTGGTCATCGTCAGCAACAGCGCTGGAGATCGACGACAGAACCAGCGTGGCTGCTGCCAGCATGGCCAGTGTTTTGTTGATCAAGCTCATGATATAGGGTCTCTGTCTAAAGATGAGGAGAGTAAATAGGGTTCAGTTAGTAACACTCATCTTATACGAGAACATCCGAGTATTAGGTCGTTGAATAGGGAAAAAGGTGGAAATATCCGTTGGGGATAATGGGGGGACACCAAAACACTATTTTTGAATGTTTTTGGGGCCGCTACCAAATGCTTTTTCATACTTGCCGTCGCCGCTTTTGACGTACTTGGTGAAGCCAAGTTTGTCGAGTTTACCGTCATTGGCCATCGAGCGATTCATTGCTCCGTCTGAGTACCTTCCCCCGATATTTGGAGGAAGGATCACGCGTCGGACAGGCTTGCCAGATTCGGGATGTTTTGCAAGCGGTTCATCCGACATAGATTGGACGACTTCAAATCGTTCTCCGGTCGGCTGGCCGTTTTCGATGACTTCATAAACGTAGGTAGGCATGAGGGATTTCGATGAAGTGGAAAAGTGGAGCTGAGCTTTGGTTTACAGGCGTTGGCCTGGGGGTGTTTGGGTTGAAGTAGAGAATTCAAGTGGCTGAGAATCCTGAATCACTCTGCTTCCGTTAATGATAACTTGTTCAATTCCAGAGCAGGAATGTTGGGGATCCCCAAACGCAGCATGATCCTGGATTTTGTTCTCATCGAAAATGACGACATCGGCATGGGCGTTTGCTGTTAACCGTCCCCTGCCCTTTAACCCAAAGGTATCCGCACTGAGTGAAGTCATTTTGCGAATTGCTTCTTCGAGCGTAAAAAGTTTGGTATTACGGACAAACGGTCCTAGCCAGCGTCCGGCACTGCCGAAGGCTCGAGGATGCACATTACCTCCGGGTTGATAAATTGCGTCAGTTCCCATCATGCAACGAGGGTGTGCCACGAAGGGCTCGACCAGCTTGTCGTCACCCTCGTCCATAACACAGAGGACACCGAGTTGTTCGTCTAGGAGTAGATCGGTTAAAGCTTCGACGGCATCCTTGCCGCTTTCTTCAACGATCTGAGCTAGGGTTTTTCCCCAATCCTGAACATGATCTGCCGATGGAGACCAAGCCATTAGGACGTGATCCAAATCGAGTCGATAAGAATCGAATGAGTGTCTTATTTTTCGTCGGATATCTTCGAGTGCCAGTTTGCCCGTAGCGGCTAGTGGGCCATCTTCCCAAACTTCGTATGGCAGAAGGTAATTCAGCATCGTACTGCCGGGTTGGTATGGGTAAACATCAAAGGTGGTTGGGATTCCTTCAGCGCAGGCTTCTTCAATTAATTCAAATACCTGTTCTGGGTGAAATGGCGGTTGGCACTTTAAGTGCGAGATGTGGACGGGCACGTTGGCACAGCGTCCGATTTCAATGGCTTCTTTGATGCCTTCAAGTAGACCGGATTTATAGCGAATGTGAGTGACATAAGGTTTGTTGAGTCCGGCCATTGGGAGGCAGGCATGAATTAACTCGCTGGTCGGGCTGTGGCATTGTGCGATGTAGTCCAGGCCGGTGGAAAGTGCCACGGCACCAGCATCAAGGCATTCTTCGACGAGCTGCTGCATGCGAATGATCTGAGAGTCATCGAGTGGCCCTCGGCTAAAATCGTGGACCAGAGTGCGAAGGTTTGCGTAGGGGATCTGAGCGGCGAAGTTTTGGACGCTCGTCGCTGTAAGGACTTGCAGGTAGTCGTCGAGTGATTCCCAGCCCGTGTAGTCCTGCATGCGAAGCCCATTCAGGCCTCGGAGGTAGTAAATCCAGTCTCGCCAGTTCTGGCTGGAAACGGGAGCGTAGGAAATGCCATCGGACATGATGATTTCCGTGGTGAACCCCTGCTGGGTCTTGCAGGTTTGGTGACCGTCACGCAACAGCCAACCGTCACTATGGTTGTGGACATCGATGAAACCCGGGCAAACAATCTTGCCCGTCGCATCGAGTTCTTCGGATGCGTTTACGTCCGCGAGGACACCCACTTCGGTAATCATTCCGTCTTTGACACCGACGTCAGCTTGGAAACGTGGTTGTCCCGTACCGTCGATGACGGTTCCGTTGCGAATGATTAGGTCCATGTGAAGATCCAGTCAAGGTAAGCAGGTGATCGCGATGGACAGGCAGTTGGGATTAGATGATTTCGTGAATCGGCTCGATGCCTTCACGTACCATATACTGCGGAGTACCGGTCTTATCGAAGAAACGAACCTTGGAACTATCAATGCCAACGTTCTTGTAGAGTGTGGCAAAGACTTCCTGGAATTTCACAGGACGTTCTGTGGCATGTTCTCCGTACTTATTGGTAGCACCGATAACCTGACCGGTTTTCATGCCACCTCCGGCAAGCATTGCACAACTGACACGTGGCCAGTGGTCACGACTGTTGTTTTTGTTGATCTTAGGAGTTCTTCCGAATTCTCCCCAGACAACTACGGACACGTAGCGGTCTAAGCCACGTTCGTGTAGGTCGGTAACTAAGGCAGCCAGACCCTGGTCAAGCTTTGGGAATTCCTGACGTGAGCGAGGGAAGTTCATGCCGTCGCCGCCATGCCAGTCCCAACGACTGTAGTTGAGCGAGACAACACGGGCGCCGGCTTCGACTAGTCGACGGGCGATACAGAAGTTCTGAATCATTTTAGGGGCACCGTCGCGTTGGTAGGACGGATCGTTGTCACCGTATCGAGCGAGTACCTTAGGGTCTTCCTGGCTAAGATCCAGTGCATCGACCAATTGGCTCGTGGTAAGAATCCCCAACGCCTGTTGGTGATACACATCCATACCATCGGCGACACCTGAGTTGTCAACGTCGCGACGGAAGGTGTCGAAGGCAGAGCGTAGTTTTTCTCGATCACTCAGGCGATCCAGAGTGATGCCCTGCAAGACCATATTGCTGGGGTCTTTCATCGGGTCTTTTTCAACCAGTCCGAATGGTGAATGTTTGACTCCTAAGATGCCACCCATTTGTGTTTCACCCCAGGTTCGATTGCCGGTGGGGTACATTAACGACACGTTGGCCGGTACGGCATTATTGACATTACCTTGAAGATGAGAGACCCAGGATCCCCAGTTGGGACGTCCTTCGCGAGGGCCACGTTCTCCGAATTTCCAGCCAGTCATACATTGATAGGCATCATGTCTTCCGTCCGCATCACTGATCGACCGAATCGGAATGAACTTATCCATCATCTTGGCCATCTGTGGGAAATGTTCACAGATCTCGATTCCAGGTACGTTCGTTTTGATTGGGCGGAACTCACCTCGAATTTCACTCGGGGCATCGGGCTTAAGGTCCCATAGATCGATGTGAGATGGGCCCCCAGGCATATAGATGTTAATGATTGCTTTATGATTGGAACCGGTTTTTGCCTGCAGGTCGGCATCGTACATGTTGGCCATTGAAAGACCACCCATGGCCATTCCTCCGATCTTGAGGAAGTCACGACGTTGCATTCCGTCACAATAGCCTTGTTTGCCTTTTGATTTTCCATAAATCGTTAACATGATGCGTTTCCTGCTTTACGGCTGGTTCGTTGGTTACTTGTAATGTTTATCGGTTTTTTCAGCCTCTTAATATTATGAAACATGCCACTCAGATAGCAAGCCCAGCGATGAGATACGTTGGTGGGTTTCATTTGATGCGTACTATTGTTTTCCGCAAAACCCCTCTAAAATACGCTCATGCTCAAAGCACGCACCATATTTCGGCAGTTTCTTAAGTCCCCCAATAAAGTGGGGGCTGTGGCACCTAGTTCGCGTTATCTGGCCAATGCGATGCTTGACGAATTATCCTGGGACACTCTGACCAACGTGGTGGAGTACGGACCTGGCACAGGGGCAATATCCAGACATTTGCTTAAACGCATCGAGCCACATCAGCGTCTATTCGCCGTTGAGTTAAATGATCAATTCATTCCGGTGTTGCAGCAACAGCTTCCTGAATTGGAAGTGTTCAATGAATCGGTGAGTGACATTCGGGAAATTTGCGATCGTGAACAGGTCGATGTCGTCGATGCAATTGTTAGCGGTTTACCGTGGACGGCATTTCCTGAATCGCTGCAGGAAGAATTAATGAATGCCACCTTGAGTGTTCTGGCTGACCAAGGGCAATTCGTGACGTTTGCTTATGTGCACGGTTTGCCACTGCAGAATGCGAAACGATTTCGTAAACGCCTGAATGAGACGTTTTCAGAAGTCTCGATTAGTCCTATCGTGTGGCGGAATGTCCCGCCGGCGATTTTCTATAGTTGCCGGAAGTGATCCGCCGGCGAATGACAGCTACTTTTGAATGCACACAATACGCAGGCCGTTTTGACGGCTACGTATTAGTTGATTTGCATTTCCCCGGTAGCTGGAGCGGCACGAAGAAGGTTGAGACATATAACTACCGCCTCGTAAAATACGCAGGCTTCCGGTGGCAGGTCCCGTAGGATCCTGACCGGGAGGATTGTCTCCATAGTAGTTGGGTAAGTAGACGTCCTCGCACCATTCAGCCACATTGCCGTAGAGGTCATAGAGTCCCCACTGGTTAGGTTGTTTCCCGGCCACGATCTGTGGAGCATCCGAGTTGGCTTTGAACCAAGCGTACTCGCTGAGGACTTGTCCTAGATCGATATCCGAATTGTCGAACGAATCGCCGTAGTTGTAAGCAGTACGGGTTCCTGCTCGGCACACATATTCCCACTCTGCTTCTGTAGGTAAACGGTAAGAACGCCCTGCGGACATTTCTTCTGGGAGCATGGAAAGCTTGGCACAGAAGGCTTTGGCGTCTTCATAGGAGATGTTGTTCACCGGTAAGTGTGGGTTTTTCGAGTCGCTTGGATTGGAATCCATGACAGCCTGCCACTGTTCCTGTGTCACTTCCGTGACGCCGATGTGGAAGGATTTGGTGAGTTCGACTCGATGTTGTGGTCGCTCGTCATTGTTGGCGTAAGGATCGGGTTTACGAACGATCACACGATTGTCGTTGTCGGTATTGATGCGGCCGGCGCTAAAGAGGCCGATGCCGACGAAGTTCAAAAAGGCCCCTTGAACGTTGACGGTGATGTCAAGCTTTCCAGCATCGGTTTGGGCATTGATGGCTGTCGCAATATTAGCAGCAATTTGTTCCGGACTGGAAGGGGTGTTCGTTGCCACGCCACTGCTAAACGGAACAGGTGTGTAAAGTCGGGCTGTTGCTTTGGCATCTGCATCGATGAGTTCAAAGCGAGCACTGTTGCCGGCCGCGTCATCAACCATGAATATTTGGCCCGAGCGAAAGCGGCTGCCATCCAACGCAACCTGAACGACATATTCAGGTGCACCCATTTGAAAAACGCCCGCATCGATCGTGGCCATCGTCATTCCCAGGCTATTGGTAATGCGTGGCTTGGCCTGCGGAGGCAAGTCTTTCTCGAGGTCTGGGGCCTGTCCTGGTAGAAGACTGGATGTCAATGCAACAACTAACATGGCCGCCAGTAGCGGTTGTGTTTTTCTAGCAATGAATTTGAGTGACATCGTTTTTTCTCCGTATGCTCTTTGGGTTGGTCGAGCCTGAGTTAGATAAAGTAAACGGGTTTATGAATTCTCTGGGCCACTGTTGATCGCAGTGGAGTTTTTGGCACGCTGCCATAAATCTCGCAACGCTCCGGTGAGTGTCCTTGCACCGGTTTGATTGTATATGTTTTCAGCTGGAAGGTTAGCTACCAATTTCCGGTGGGCGATCCCGAGGTTGTGATAGGGAATGCCTGGGAATAGGTGGTGTAAGGCGTGATAGCGTAGGCCTACCGGAGCCCATAGTTCACCTAGGATTGGATTGTCAGGGTAATTGACTGAATCCAGTAATTGCTCCTCAAAGGTCATTTGGCCTTCGGCATTGGACCAGCGGTGAGCACCTAGTGTGCGTAAGGCATTAAGTGTTAGGAGGATGACTGCCGTGGTATAGGACTGAATAAGGAACGGCCATGGTAGTGTGTCTCTGGTGAAGAAAACCACACTTACAAGCATCAGTAACCAAAGAAAGCAGAAGAACTCCTGAATGGCCATTCGTCGACGAGCCTGGGCAGGTTCGGACGGGCGAATGTAGAACGGATCGATAATCATCGACGAACAGCGTTGATGAACAAATAGTCGGAAGCTCGGAATGCTCCAGGCAATGGGTGTGAAAAACAGAAAGCGTATGAACACCAGGGGCGGCACGATAAACGGATGCAGTAGAAAGGCAATGATTTGCCAAGGTGGTCGCTGGCCAAGCGGGAGGTATTCACCGTCTCGCTCGGTTCCGTAGTGCTTACTGCGATGGTGGTCCAAGTGAGTGTGATAAACAAAAGATGGAATCAGGAAGGGGATGCCACAGAGAACGTGCCAGACGAATCGGAAGATGAGCAGGTTACGCCCCTTCATATGCACGATTTCATGAATGAACATCGCAATGCGGTAATAGAACAGACAAGCGATGAGGGTCGTGCCGACGTAGCATGCCCACAGCATTGAATTCGATTCGGGGATCGTGATTCCGTCCATCTTCCAGTTCTGTTCAAAGTCAGATAGGTAGATTTTGGCAGCGTAAGTGCGAGCGTGCGCGTAGGCGTAAAACCCAATAACCCAACAGACGACAAAGTCGGTCCAGTAAATCAGTGCGTTGTGCTTGAACAGACCACCCCCAACGATCTTACGGGCTTCGCCGATCGAAAACGGAGGCGGGGTTGGAGTTTGTTCAGTTGTTGCCATTGCTTGTTGTATGCGGTTGTCTTGAAAAAATATCGTACGGTCGCGACCCAAGTCCAATTGTTGGACTAATGAGCGAACGTGGTAAAGTAGCATCGGGCTACATTTCCAGTTGTTGTGTCCGCGCGTACATAGGCCTTGGAAAACAAGGGTCTATCAAAAGAATCGGCGTTTTAGCCGTCATTTATTTATCTTGTTTGGGGTGTTCTGCAGAGCTTGTTCGCTCACACCAGGTTTCACTAGCCATCAATGCCCTTCAGCCCCCTCTGCCGGAGACTCGGGGGTGTTACCTGCTAGCAAGTTACGAACTTTCTCTGGATTGCTATTGCCTTTTCTGTCGAAATTGCGCCAAATACTACATCTTGTGGTTTGAGGTGACGATAATCACAACAGGTCGGGTTACTCAGGTTTGTGAGGGTTCGGCTAAAGTGCTAGCATGCCACGTAATGACGGGGGTTTGCTAGCGGGTTTTTCCGGGGTTGGCGACGGCTTTTTTTGGAGATTCAAAAAAACGCAGGCGTCTATCGGTGAAACTACAATATATTGTGTTGACATTGTTAATTACTACGATATATTGTTTCAGCACGCTGGTCGTTGGTTCGCAGGAGAGCTAGCGAGGATTGGTCAGATTGACGAAGGAAGTCGATCTGGCTAGCCAGATGTGAAGGATTGGAAAGCTGCAAGGAATGAGCTTTCAGTCATGGATTGATCGAACAAGAAGTAGTTCCTGCTCAAGGATTTGAGAGAACTGCAACGGATTGCTCGAGACCAAGGATTGAAATTAAGGTCGTTTCTATATGTAGTGCCCCGCAAGTGGCGGGACGTTTTCCAGGTAGTTCACGTGTTCAGTGTGATGATTGTTGGGTGAATACAAGTAAGTTGCAGCCCACGCCCTTTTCTAGTATTGGAGTTTTTCGAGCAATTGGTGAATGGATGTACCTGACTCGTTAAGAAACGAATCTTGTTATTCCTTCTGTTCTAATCTCAACGCGAATTAGAATGCCGCTTTGCTCTTCAAAGCTCATATGCCCAGGAAAAGGGGCTGCCCTGTAAGGCATAAATGTTGCTTTACTCAGGTTGGACCTGAGTTGAAAGCGTCGGCGTTTGTGTCCCATGCTTGCAGGTTGTAATAGTCAGCCCAGTGTTTGACTGGTCTGACTGTAGTGACAAGCACATGGATGTACGGTGCGGTGGAGGTCGAACTGATGATGTAGATCAGTTCGTAGAAGTAGGAAGGCAGAGTCTTCCTTTTGTCTGTGACAGGTTGCTACGAAGGTATCCTGGCAGGCAACGACAATGATAGGAAATCAACGCTACGAAGGAGTGACGGTAATGGTAGATACACAGGCAGAATGGAATGTTCGTAAACGAGACGGACGCATGGTGCCCTTTGATGGCTCTCTGATTGCTCGGGCGATCAGCAATGCTTTTCGAGCAGAATTAAATCTCGCGGATACTCAACCGCTGGAAGATGCAACGCTCGAAGAAATCGCTCGTATGACAGAAGCGATCCTTGCTGAGATGGCGCCTTTGGCGACAGCCAGCGATGGAATTGAAGTGGAAAAGGTCCAGGACCTGGTCGAGATGGAATTAATGCGACGCGGGCACTATCGTATTGCCCGTCGCTACATCGTTTATAGAAGCGAACATGCAAAGGTTCGTGCTTTACGAGCTCCTGAGAGTGAAATTGAAACAGAAGAGACTGCTCGAATTCATGTCACCTTGGAGGACGGTTCACGAGTAGCCTTTGATGAAAATCGTGTTCGCCGTCGTTTAGTGATGGCCTGTCAGGGTCTGGAGGAAATCTGTAATGCTGACGATTTACTCGAAGAAGTAATGCGTCAGGTCTTCGATGGGATTTCCAGCACAGAAATCTATCGTTCGATGATTCTCGCTTCCCGCTCCCGTATTGAACGGGACCCAGCCTATGACACAGTGTCTTCCCGTCTAATGTTGATGGTGATTTACAACGACGCGTTAGGGGCAGCACCGGAATTTGACAAAGTAGAAGACACTTATCGCAGTCAGTTCGAGCATTACATCATTGATGGAATTAATGCTAGTCGGCTCGACCCGGCATTGCGGGATTACGACCTGGCAGCCATTGCCGATGCGATCGATCCGCAACGTGACCATAAGTTCAAGTACTTAGGATTGCAGGCCATCTTCGATCGGTACCTGTTGCACATTGAAGGCCGACGAATTGAAACCCCTCAGTATTTCTGGATGCGGGTGGCAATGGGACTGGCGATTCGTGAAGGGGAACATAAAGAAGAACGAGCAATAGAATTCTATAATATTCTGTCTCAGTTCCGGTTTACTTCCGCAACGCCGACGCTCTTCAACTCGGCTACAAATCATCCGCAGCTAAGTAGCTGTTACCTATCGACAGTTAGTGATGATCTGAGTCACATTTTCAAATGTGTTTCTGATAACGCCATGCTTTCTAAATGGGCAGGTGGTCTCGGCAACGACTGGACGAATGTGCGAGCTACCAATGCCTATATCCAGGGAACCAACGGCCAGAGTCAGGGTGTGATTCCGTTTCTCAAAGTGGTTAACGACACAGCTGTCGCCGTGAATCAGGGTGGAAAACGAAAAGGGGCTGTTTGTTCCTATCTGGAAACCTGGCACATGGATGTCGAGGAATTTCTTGACCTGCGTCGAAATACAGGTGACGAACGTCGGCGTACGCATGATATGCATACTGCTAACTGGATTCCTGACCTGTTTATGAAACGTGTGCGGGATAAAGCTGAGTGGACTTTGCTAAGTCCAGATGAAGCCCCGGATCTTCACGATCTCTATGGTAAAGATTTTGAAGAGCGTTACGAAGAATATGAACGTATGGCAGAAGCCGGTGAATTGCGAATGAGTCGCAAGGTGGATGCTGTTGAGCTTTGGCGAAAAATGCTAACTCGCTTATTCGAAACCGGACACCCTTGGATCACCTGGAAAGATCCTTCCAATATCCGGTCGCCACAAGACCACTCAGGTGTCGTGCACAGTAGTAATCTGTGTACTGAAATCCTGCTGAATACCTCACCAGAGGAAACTGCCGTTTGTAACCTGGGAAGTGTGAATCTTGCCAATCATGTCAAAGACGGAAAGTTGGATCTCGAGAAACTTGGTGAAACGGTCACCGTCGCCATGCGGATGCTCGACAATGTTATCGACATCAACTACTACCCTACTGCGGAAGCAGAGAATTCCAATCGTCGTCACCGTCCTGTTGGACTGGGAGTGATGGGATTCCAGGATGCTCTGTTTAAGCTTGGAGTCGGGTATGCTAGTGATGCCGCCGTGGAATTTGCTGACCGCAGTATGGAAGCAATTTCGTACTACGCGATTCAAGCTTCTTCTGATTTGGCTGGCGAGCGTGGAACCTATGCCAGTTATGTTGGCTCGAAGTGGGATCGTGGAATGTTGCCGATCGATTCAGTTGAGCTGCTTGAACAGCAGCGTGGTATTCATATCGACGTCGACCGAAGTGTGACACTTGACTGGGATTCATTGCGTAAGAAGCTGGCTGAAAATGGCATGCGAAACAGTAATGTTATGGCCATTGCTCCTACGGCAACAATCTCAACGATCGTAGGCGTTTGCCAGTCGATCGAGCCTATCTACAAGCACCTTTATGTGAAGAGTAATCTGTCTGGTGAATTCACGCAGGTAACCTCCGATCTGGTTGAAGAGCTGAAAGGTCGCGGCTTGTGGGATAGCGATATGGTAGAAGCGTTGAAGTACTATGACGGTTCCGTACAGGAAATCGAGCGAGTGCCGGCTGACCTGAAAGCACGCTACCATACAGCCTTTGAAGTGGATCCGGAATGGATTATTAAGTGTGCCGCTCGTCGCCAGAAATGGATCGACATGGGGCAATCGCTGAACCTCTATCTGGCTGAACCAAGTGGTAAGAAACTTCACAACATGTACATGTCAGCCTGGGAGAAAGGTCTTAAGACGACTTATTATCTGCGAACGCTGGCAGCAACACAGGTTGAAAAATCCACCGTGGACATCAATAAATTTGGAGTCCAGCCGCGTTGGATGAAGAGCCAAAGTGCTTCGGCTGCAATTGAGGTCTCACGGGAGGAAAGTGCTCCTGAACTACCTGCCACCGCAGTGACGAGTGCATGTAGCCTCGATAGTGACTGCGAAGCCTGTCAGTAGGACGAGGTTGAGTGAGGCGACTGGGGGCCCTGCCCCCTCCGCTTCTCACTTATGCGAGGGATGAATGTTCTTCGCAGGCCAAAATTAAAATAAATGATTAAATAACGAATGAGATAGATAGAAGGAGCGTGAAATGTCATCTCCAGTAAATGACTTACTAGAATCAAACACCGGGCGTATTGATGCTCGGGATAAATTGTTGATTAACTGTAATCAGGTCGATGTAAACCAGTTGATGCCTCTAAAGTATCACTGGGCTTGGGAACATTACAACAACGGTTGTGCCAATCACTGGATGCCAACCGAAGTGCCGATGACCAAGGACATTGAAACCTGGAAGTCGGATAAGTTGACCGACGATGAGCGACTGGTCATCATGCGAAATTTGGGCTTCTTCGCAACAGCAGAAAGCCTGGTAGGTAATAATCTAGTTCTTGCTATTTTCCGCCATGTGACCAATGCCGAATGCCGCCAGTATTTATTGCGTCAGGCATTTGAAGAAGCGATTCATTCGCACACGTTCCTGTATGTTGTGGAAAGCCTTGGCCTCGATGAAGGTGAAGTCTTCAATATGTACCGTGAAATCCCGTCCATCGCTGCGAAGGACGAGTTTGAAATGGAACTGACCGCGGAAGTGCTCGATCCGGACTTTTCCACTTCGACCTTTGAAGGTTGTCAGGCATTGTTGAAGAATCTCATTGGCTTCTACCTGATTATGGAAGGGATTTTCTTCTATTCAGGATTTGTTATGGTGCTGTCCTTCCATCGTCGAAACCTGATGACAGGTATTGGTGAACAGTTCCAGTACATTTTGCGAGATGAAACAATTCACCTGAACTTCGGCTTGGATTTGATTAACGGAATCAAAGCTGAAAATCCAGAATTGTGGACAGAGCAGTTCCAACAAGAGATGATCGATCGCGTTCGTAAATCGGTTGAACTGGAAATCGATTACGCTAAAGACTGCCTTCCTAATGGCGTCATGGGACTCAATGGTGATCTGTTCCGAGAATACGTTCAGTACGTCGCTGACCGACGGTTGGAACGTATTGGTCTACCTGCTCAATACGGCAGTTCCAATCCCTTCCCATGGATGAGTGAAACCATGGACTTGGCGAAAGAGAAGAACTTCTTTGAAACGCGAGTAACCGAATACCAAAGCGGTGCAGCGTTAAGCTGGGACGACTAAAGTAGTCACTTAATACACTCTCTCAATACCTTCGTGTTTGGTTCTTTGATGAACCGAACGCGAAGGTTTTTTTGTGGTAGTATAAAACGCTTAATGACTCAGATCGTGAATTCGGTTTAACCTCTGGAGAATAGAAATGCCTGCCCGCCTGTTAGCTGCTACTTGTTTATCTGCTTTGATCGCTTCAGTTTTTGTTTTAACAGCCAAACAAGTGGAGTCTCATGAAGGTCATGACCATGAACCGGATTCATTCCTGGTTTACATCGGTACCTATACGGGACCTAAGAGTGAAGGTATTTACACGTTTCGATTCGATAGAAAGTCCGGAAAACTGACGCCGGTTAATCAACCGACCAAGACATCGAATCCCTCTTTTGTTGCAGTGCATCCCTCGGGTAACTACTTGTTCGCTGTAAACGAAGACGCAGAATTCAATGGTGAAAAAGGTGGCGGAATCACGTCCTACTCGATTGATGCCAAGACCGGAGCGTTAACCGAGATTAATTCACAATGTACTCACGGTGAGCATCCGTGCCACCTGACTGTTGATAAAACAGGCCGAACTGTTGGTGTCGCTAATTACACCGGAGGCAGTATTGCCGCCTATCAGATTGGTCGAGATGGCTCACTTAGTCCCGCCTCAACCTTTGTGCAGCATCAAGGCAAAAGCGTACACCCTCGGCAAGAAGCACCTCATGGGCACTCGATCGATGTTGATCCGGAGAATCGGTTTGTTGCAGTGAGTGATCTCGGATTGGACCAGGTGCTGGTTTATAAGATGAATGCCCGTAAAGGTGAACTTGTCGCACACTCTGCTGTGACCACCGCTCCGGGAGCAGGTCCACGACATTTTAGCTTCCACCCAAGTGGAAAATTCGGATTTGGAATCAATGAACTGAATATGACAGCCAATGCATATCGGTATGACGCTCGTCATGGAAAACTCGAGTTGATTCAAACCGTTTCCACCTTGCCGCCAGGTGAGTCACAACAGGAAGGGCAGTCGACAGCGGAAATGTATGTTCATCCCAACGGGAAGTTTCTGTATGGATCGAATCGAGGCCACAATACGATCGTGGTTTATGCGATCGACCAACAGTCCGGCAAGCTGACGTATGTTGAAAATCAGGCCACTGGCGGAAGTACGCCCCGAAGCTTTGGTGTTGTCCCTACGGGCGACTATTTGCTGGCGCTTAATCAGGCATCAAGCACCATTGTCGTCTTTAAGATTGATCCCAAAACCGGAGCCCTCACTCCAACCGGTGAAGAGGTCCCCTGCCCTACGCCTGTGGCAGCGGCCTTTTTGGCTAATTAGCCGGCTAACTAGTTGGTTAAATGGCCGGCTAAAAAGCCTGTAAATTGGCTTGCGGTTGTCACTAGCGATTACGCGTCAAGTCGAGGCAATACATCTGAGACGACCTGAAAACCGTCAGCGAGTGAATTGGTTTGATTGAACAGCCCTGCGATGGCAAGGACTTCTCCAAGAGTCTCATCATCGACGCCATGTTTTTTCAGAATTGCAGTGTGTGAATTGACGCAGTAACTACAGCCATTGGTTGCCGATACGGCTACGGCGATCATTTCACGGATGGCAGGAGTTAGATTAGACTCGCGTCCTACGGCCTCGGGGTGCATGAGCGTTTTGAGCTGTCCCCATACCTGTTCCAGCAGATCAGGGTTCACTGCAATGACCTTCCAGAAATTTGGAATGAAGTCAATTTGCTTAGTAGATTTGATGTCATTGTAAACAGCAGACACTCGCTCAGATGCCTGGTCTTCTTCGATTGGTGCGACTGTTGCAATTCGTTCAGTTGTCATGAAGCGTGGTTCCTCGTTGCCCGTGGGATTAAGTTATTATCCGTCAAACACGTTGTAACATATTGCATTTGAATTGTGATATAACCAATAAACTGAAGCGATTCACGCCTCTCGAGCGTGCCTTCTTAAAACCAAACTCATCACTTCGAAGATTCCCTAGATTACCAGTGGGTTTTATTTATGAATAAGAAACTATCAGGACTTAGCCGGCGGAATTTCATGCTGGCGGCCACAGCCACAGCGGCTGTTTCCAGTATTGCCAGTAACAATAAACTATCGGCTCGTGATTACGGCCCGGGGACTCAGCCAGTGCGCTACCCGGATCCGGATATCGTTGTCATTGAAGATGAATTTGCCGCTTACAAACAGGGCAACGCAGCGATTATGCGTCTCTACCACGATCCCGAAATGATTTGGGCTGAAGGTTGTGCCTGGAACGGTGTGGGACGGTACCTCGTCTGGAGCGATATTCCCAACAATACACAGCTGCGATGGATGGAAGAAGACGGACACGTATCCACCTTCCGCAATCCGGCAAACAATAGTAACGGTAATACTTTCGATTTGCAGGGTCGTCAGATTTCCTGTGAACACCTGACTCGTACATTGGCTCGTTATGAATACGATGGGACACGCTCTGAGCTGGCTAATAGCTACGGCGGAAAGTCATTGAATGCACCGAATGATGCTGTTGTTCACCCATCGACCGGTGACATTTTCTTCACGGACCCCGGTTACGGTGGCCTGATGGATTATGAAGGTCGGAAAGCAGCCAAAACTGATAACTGGCCTCAGCCTTATCAGAAGGAAGCGGTTTATCGGTTCGAAGTAAAGACTGGCAAGCTGATTAAGCTGACAGACGAAATCTACAAGCCGAATGGCCTCTGCTTCTCCCCTGATTACAAAAAACTGTATGTTGCAGACACGGGTGCTAGCCACTACGACGACGCACCTAAGAATATTAAAGTCTGGGATGTTGTGGAAGAAGCCGATCTCAAGAACGGTAAAGAATACGCATCCATGATGAT
>CALKCC010000283.1 GCA_938082855.1 uncultured Pirellulaceae bacterium
GGAATACGGCAGTTGGATCACCTGCCCTCGTTTGATTTTTGTGGGTGCCTCAAGATCAATTTTTAGCATGAAGGGGGCGGGATAAACTTCAAAGGACACTGTGTTCGAAAAGATCTCTGTAGTTGCTTCCTTTTTCATTCCCAGGGCAGCATCGACTGGATAACTATGCATGGTTCGGGCTTTCGCAGCGATCGTGTATTTACCCGGAGGCATGTGTTCCGGGATATAAAAACTAACGACGCCACGAGATTGCCCTGCGGGTATCGTCGTGAGACGATTTGTTATTTCCGTGGGTAGGCTTTCACCACGCAACTGCACCGATGCATTGGGTTGATCTTCAAGGCGGTCCATCGTGATATTGAGGTCGATGATGCTACCCTGTTGATATCGTTCCCGGTCAATCGATGCAGTACAAGTAACGGGGGCCTTGCCTGTGACTGAAAGCGTTATATGTGAATCTTGTCGACCGATCCCCGAGGCTGTCCCGGTTCGGGTCATGGTTCCCGCTAACACCTTTCTAGTGACAATTTCGCCTCCATAATTAAATTTGGCAGCCAATTCGATCGTGCCAACCCAATTGGGCGCTGACTGAGTGGCATAAAACGTCATTGGTACTTGGCGAACTCCCGGTCCAATCCAGACATCTTCACAGGACACTCCCGCTGGCAGGCCTGACGCAGAAATACACACCGGGTGATTTAAGGCCGAATTGGCGGTCGCCAATAAGTGAATGGCCCCATGACCACCGGGCCTGAGAGTGACGCCGCTCGGGGTGGCCGCCTGAGTTCCAATTGCAACAACGGTAATATCAGGTTGGTGACGCGTCACTCGCAATCGATAGATCCGTCGCGGATCGTCCGTCGTGGTACCGATTCGATTGCGAACTACAAGATAATAAGTTCCACTTTTCGAAGCAGTAAAGGTTCCGCTGGGATCGAAGTGCGCGGAGGGAAATCGCACACCACCAATATTAAAAGACTCATCGTTAAATACTTTAAGTTGCTTTTTACCATCTTGTGAAAAAACGTGGACAGCCAGATCAACCGGAGCCCCGGCTCGACTTCCAATTCCATCAATGCAGATTACCTCTCCGGCGTGAAGTTTGAGTTTATACCAATGGCGATCCTGAGCAGCAGGCAGTTGCCCGCTGATGTCTGTGGGGATTTGTAGAGGCAGAGCTCTGTTAAGATCCACGTTTTGCTGATCACCAGTGACGATCGGATCGTCAGTCAAAGAGAGACCTACCGGATGGATGGATTGCAAAATCGATATCGGCGTAGCTGGGGCTGTGACTGAAATTGCATCGGCAAATGCTGGCAGTCTGAAGCCCGGCGTCAATTGATTATCGGACAATGTCACAGATCTGGATTCGAGCGACGTGCCGACAGAGTGTTTACCGCCCAGGTTATAACCGAACGCGAGCAATTCTTGAGAATCACCTTCTGTGATCACGGCGGGAACGGTGAAAAGGACGCGCGGAAGCGAGTGAATCTCTAGTCGATAAATAGCGTCGGGCGAACCGCTGTAAACAAGGTCGGTAAGTCGAACGGTGTATTTGCCGGCTACCGGCGCTCTGATGGTCAACATTGCATCGGTACCAAACAGCATTTTGTTAGCCGCAACCTTTTGACCGTCAGGACCGTAGACCTCCAGTTTGCTACGAAGAGTCGAGTCGATACGGTTAGCCCAACATTCTATGACGATTAGTTCATTCGCCTGAGCGACAAATGAATACTGATCCATGTCACCCGGAACACCAATGGCGCCCTGCAGAGCAACCGGAAGTTCTACATTGGAAATAGAGTTGTTGTTTTCCGTGGGGTCTTCTTCATTAACGACCGGCAGCGGATTCACGAGGAGGATACGGGACGAGGACAACCCTCGTTTCCCAAAAAGATAAACGCTGTAACGTCCATGTTTTACATCAGGACCAACATAGCATTTAAATGTCGTGTCCGTAAGTTTTTCAAACCGAATCTCGGGATGCGGGGAATATAGATTCTCAGCGTGATCAATCGATGAACCGGTGACGGAAATGACGAATTCTGATCCCGGCTGATTTCCAGGCGGGTAAAGAGTTTTCAATGTCGAAACAGGGATGTCCGCGCGTAGAGTAATCGCTGCAATAATAGTGATCAGAAAAGCAGTGAACAGGCGAATCATGACACCTTTGATTATACATAACCGGCAGGGAATCGACCGTTAGAAATCGTAGCCACTGGAAGCTGTTGTTTCTTCAAGGCTGCTTGGCCTTCAACAGCGTCTGCGCGGCAAAGGCTCTTTAGGATATGAGTTCGGCAATTGGTGTTCCGCTTGGTATGAGTGGAACGGGCCGTCCATTAAGATCCGGAACATGCCGTTTATAATCGATGCCGAGATGGCGATATATCGTGGCCAGTAAATCGTTAGGATCTAAAGGACGATCCAGCGGATGTTCACCCTTTTTGTTAGTCGATCCTATCACCTGGCCTGTACGCATGCCGCCACCCGCCACGAGAACGCTCATGGCGGCTGGATAATGGTCTCGTCCGGGTTGCATTACTTTGGAGGCAGTGCCCTTTTGAGGATTAATGCGTGGCGTACGACCAAATTCACCTGACACGATGACCATCACCTTCTTGTCTAATCCCCGTTGGTAGATGTCTTCGATTAGCGCTGCCACGGCTTTGTCAAAGATTGGTAGTCGTGCTCTGTTGTCACGGAATAAATGGCCGTTAACTGCGTGAATGTCCCAGTTGCCAATGCCATTAGGTACCTGAGGGTTTTGCATTTGCATCGTTACGAAACTACATCCAGCCTCAACAAGACGCCGAGCCAGCAATGCACGTTGACCCCATTTATGCCTACCATATCGTTCGCGGGTAGATTCGTCTTCTTGGGATATGTCAAATGCCGCAACAGCCTTCTCCCCGGTCAGTAGACTAACTGCCTGTTGGTTAAAGCTATCTAGCGAATCCATTAATGGGTTATTGTCGATTTGGCGATTGAGATTATCTAATGCTGTCAGCAGAGTGGTCCGATCATTGATGCGATCGCGGAGATTAGCAGCAAGTGACAAGTTACTAACCTTAAAATTCTCTGCGTTCGGATCAGCACCGACCACAAAAGGCAGATAAGCGTCTCCAAGTCCGGCAGCACCACCACCATATACGTTTTTGGAATCTGCTATATACACCGGCATGCTAGGATCCTTCACGCCTTGTAGCATTTTCGAAACGACCGGCCCTATGCAGGGCGACTGGGCTAAAGGATCTAATGGCTTTGAAGGATTGTAGCCGGACAGGAAACGTCCGGCGCCTCCCGCATGGTTCGCAAAACCATGAGAGATTGAACGGATTAGATTGAAACGATCAGCAACCTCGGCGTGTCTGGGTAAGAGTTCACAAACATCGAGCCCCGGTACGACTGTCGAAATAGGACTGACCTCACCTCGGTATTCGCGTGGGGCGTCAGGCTTGAGGTCATAGGTGTCCATGTGACTTGGCCCACCCTGAAGCCAAATTAGGATGACCGATGTGTCCTTGGGGGAAATGCCGCGATCTTTAGCCTCAGCACGAAGACGTAACAAATCGGGTAAAGCGAGTCCGCCCATTAAAAGCGAACCTACCTCTAAAAATGATCGCCGTTTAAGTCGTCTTGTTTGCATGTGAAGGAGACTGTGTTTTAAGGTGCTTGGACTGCAAGTAGTGTCAGTTAACAACAAATTATATTTTAACAGTTTAGAGTAAAAATCCAAATCGAAATGAAGACGATACGATTGACCGGCAACTCACTTATCTCGCACATCATGCAGCGATACCTGCGTTCTTGAGATAGTGTATAGCTGGTCGTTATGCTCGCTAAGCAAATTTTGTAAGCGCTGAATGTAAACATATAAAGCTGCGTAGTTTGAACTCCACACTAATTACCGTTAGGTTGTCTTGCTGGGCCATCCGCACCGCTGGTTCTTCGGAGAACGCGTTCCCTTGAAACATTCTTCTAATGGCCAGAGATGATTTTTCGATGCCCCACGCCAGCAACAGAATAAATGAGAAACCCAATGGTCATCGATAACCCCGTTCATCTTCTTATCAAGAGCATTGTTCTCTGTTGTTTCATCTCGCTGCCTGCCGTGGCCGAAGAGGATGCCATTAGGATCGGAAACGATCCACAGCTGTTTGTGGATGATTATTTGGTCGCGAGCATGGAAAATCTGCAACGCGTCGATCAACAGGCGGAGAAACTAAATGGCGGCAAGCCAATTTTTACCGGTGGGAAATTCTATGGGACGGTCTTACATGATCAAGGCAAGTTTAAGATGTGGTGGAGACACATAGACCTGTCCGGGTATTCCTATGCCGAATCTATAGATGGGATCAATTTTGAAACCAAGGCGAAGATCTCGGGCATTCGATATGCCGGCGACGTAAATTTAGCCGTGGAAATCGACCCGAATTCGCCGACCGCAGCTTCGCGTTACATTGCAGGGTTTGATGCTCCGGGCATGGCAGCAGGAATAGCCGTGTCCTCGGATGGTATTAATTGGACCGCACTAAATGACGGAAAGCGAGTGACTCATCGTGCGGCTGACACCTATAACCAGATTCTCTGGGACCCCAACGCTCGACACTATAAACTGTTCACTCGAACCGACTTTGGATCGGCAGGAGGTAATGGTGAAGTGCGTGGTCACCGAGTGATGACGAACCCTAATCCTCACGATGATCCGGAGAATTGGACTCTTCAGAAGGAGTGGATTTTCGACAAGCAAGGTACTTCTGAAATACAAAGAAGACAGATTTATGCCCTGACGGACTGGATTTATCATGGTCAGCACTTCGCCCTGATGAACGTCTATGAACACATTGATGATTTCAGTGAGGGGGGGCAGAGTAAATTGGCCAGGCACGACAAGGATATTATGAATGTCTATCTGGGGACGAGTAGGGACGGAGTGAACTGGGACGATCGTTTGGTTTACGAGCAACGCCCGTTGATTCCACGCGGTGGGCGGGGAAGCTTTGATAATGGTATGGTGATCCCCGCTTCAACTATCGTGACACATGCCAATCGGCACTGGATCTACTATTGCGGCTGGAACGAACGTCACGGGAATCCACAAAATCAATTGGAGAGAGATTCAGCCATAGGCGTGGCGACGATCAGACTGGAAGGTTTTCGGTCCATCCACGCCGGGGCTCAAGAAGGAGTCATGACAACCCGCCCGTTTCTTGTTGACGGTGCGCAAATGCATCTCAATCTCTCAGCTAAAAATGGAAAAGTGGAAGCCGAGTTGCTTGATGTGAAAGGTACACCGATCCCGGGGTTTAGCGGCCGGCAGGCAGCCGTGTTGCAAGGAGTGGATGAAGTCAGAGTCCCCGTGGTTTGGGAGACTCCCCTTCAAGTACTAAACGGTAAACCCGTGGTATTACGGCTCAAGATGAAGAATTCGGATGTTTACGCCTTGAGAATTGTGAAATAATAACGGCATGTTAAGTTGAGTGTTGACCGACGGGGAATCTTTGCCACGCGACATTTATTGAAGACGAGTTTTGGTTTGGTACATCGTGCCTACCTGCACTTGAAATCGGTTTCGTTGGTGTTCGTTAGCACCGGCTAGGCAGCCAGCAGCCATTGGATTCAGATGATTACACCTACCCAAACATTAGGATGTGTTTGAATGCGTTGTGGAATCCTATCATTAGCAATGCTACTCGGCATTTGCGCCACCGGAGTTTCAGACGAAACCGATAAGCGTCAGCAACTCGAGTTCTTTGAAACAAAGATCCGCCCTGCCCTTGTCAAGCATTGCTATGAATGCCATGCCGGTGACTCTAGAAAAGTCCAAGGTCGCTTGCTGCTAGATTCCCGGCAAGGATTGCTCAAGGGGGGTGAGTCGGGGCCAGCCATCGTGCCAAGCAACCCCAAAGAGAGCCTGCTGATTTCCGCAATGAAGCATGAGACTTTCGAAATGCCTAAACAGATTCAAATGCAGCATAATCTGAACTTCACTACCAGTCGCATGTGGAGCTCGAAACAGATAACATGCTAATTCCAGAGAAAAGGACTGCATGCCAGACAAGCATGCCGGTCCTGCAACCACTTGGAGATCAATATCGATGCGGCAGCTTCTTTTAGTATGTGTTTGCTGTTTAATTACTAACACTGGAATTGCGGACGAACAAGATCTGTTATCAGGTCATCCTCGCCCTTCGTATAGCAACGTAAAAGACATCAATGCGATGGCGGCGGCTTTGCGGAATTCATTGGCTTCCAGCGAACGCTATTCGTTTTCGCGCAGTTGGTGGCAATGGGATCGACTTCGATGTCGGTACGTCGATGAAGGCCGTGTCGATGAAAACTCCCTCAAAATCCTCCAAGCTGTCTTTCGAGGTCTGATCCTGGATTGGCATCGGAAGCTCGAGAAAAAGGGCGAAGGGGATTTGATGTACATCTTCTTTACCACGCTCAAGGGAGACAAACGCGAGCGAGTCTTGGAAGTAGGCAACCGAACATTGCATCGCGATTTGCATGGCGGTGGGTATCACGGTGGATGGGGCGGAGCCGCTCGCATGCGGATCTATGAAGAATTGACTCGCCAAGGAATGTTGAACGACGAAGAGCAAACTCGCTTTCGACAAATCGTCCATCAAAGCTTGGAACGAAAGTTTCTGGACTTCAAAGCAGGATCTCAACAGGCAGACAACCATTCGTTTGGGAACGCAGGCGGAGTTGCCTTGGCATTGAAACTGTTCCCCGATGCTCCACAAGCAAAAGAGGCTCGCGAGTGGATTGACCGGATTTGGCAGCATTTGGCGGAGTTCGGTGATTGGACTGAATGGACGTATTATCCGTATGGCCCGATCTTTTTGCACGGAGTGTTAGACGTTGCGGAAGCGACTGGTCGGATCGACTCAGAAGGCGAGTTAATCAACACGCTCGGACAACGATGTCTAGCATTCAATCATGGTGGTGGAGTGAAAGGAAATCCCAACTCAGGTTCTCGCGTTCGAGAAGACCTTACAACACTCTATGCCGACCCCTGGAATGTGGGTTATTACCAAGTCGAAACGTCGAGCCGTGATGGACATTTCTGGTATCGACTTGCCCAGCATTACAAACATCCAGAATACCTTTGGGCTGCTGAACAGGTGCTCCTCGGTGGTCGCCCACCAAGCGGTATCGTGCCCGCTGAGTACCAGGCGGTTTACAATCGACGGTTCGCTTGGTTTGTAAAACAGGGCATTGCCCCGCAACTCCCTGTGAGTCGAGCATCCGTTGGCCTGCTCAGTCCTCAAAAGCACAAAATTCCTGAACGTTTGTATTTAAACTCCGGACGGGACCCACAGAAGCCCTTCGCCGCATTCTTTTTGTTTGACGAAAAGGATGGCCATCTGGACAACATCACCGGGCATCTCTACGAGTACTCTGTCAATGGTGCCAAGTACTTACACACGTCTGGAAAGTACAACAATGTTTATTCCGGCAACCAACTGAAAGGCGGAGGCACCGGAGAGGAAAGCCTGGATCTGCTGCTGGTACTCCACAACAGTCACGCCTTTCCTTTGCATCCTGATCGACAGGGTACTGATCGTGATTTCATGCGGATGGGGTCAGCCAAACATCAGCCCAAGTTACTCAAAGCGGAAAACAACAAAAGCAGCGATTGCTTCGGTCAATTCGCCTTTGAAAATTACTATGGACCGGGAAGCCACTGGATTCGCCGAGCTGTTCTCACGGCAGAAGGTTTTTTTGTGGTTGCGGATTCATATATTCCGGGCAACTCGCTTAAGAGTGAGTACTCGGCGGGGCCGGTATGGCATCTGGGTATCGATGAGCAAACCACCGCTGGAATCCAAGAGAGAAATTGGTTTGATGCTCCGGCACTAGATCATGCATGGTGGCAACAGGATAAGATGCGAGTGGTCTTACATCTGCACGATGATGGCAATATGAATTTTGGATCAGTCAAGCAAACTCATACCCAAGATGGTTTGCCAAACATAACGACGTTCGGTTACCGCTCTGTCAGCAGTGGTAAGACCGAGCGATTTCTAAGCGTGTTTGCACCTCATGCCGACGTTGAAAATCCAGCGACTATTGCGAAGACGATTAAGACAGCGATCGTCGGCACAGGGACTTTCTCGGCAAACATCGGCGATATTCAGATCTTGATTCATAGCGATGGCACGTGGTCGGTAAAACGTAGTGAATGACTAACACCTGGCAAAGGTTGGAATTGCATGATTGAGATTAGACCGCACGTAGTTTTGGTGATTAGCGTTATCGCTCTTCTCACAACCACAAGTTTCGCTGATGAAGTCACTGATCTTGCGACGGGCCATCCACGACCGTCTTACGAGAATGTGAAAGACATCCATGCCATGGCCGAGGCGGTACGTAAAAGCCAGTTTGCTGCACACCGCGGTGCGTGGGAATGGGACCGGCTATTGTCTCGATATATCGACGGCGGCCGAAAAGAGAAAAACGCGATCATTATTCTGCAGGCCTACTTTCGGAGCATTCTCGATCGCGATGGCAAAGACGGATCCTATAAGACCTTTTTTTCGGGTCACGGCGCTTGGGGCAGCGGCGGCCGCTTGCGGATTTATGAGGAACTCAAGCGTCAAGAGATGCTTACCGCAGAGGAACAGGCAAAGTTCCGACGGATTGTTAGCGAGGCGTTAGTACAGAGTTTTGATTATGAGAATGTAGAGCGAGGTGCGAATAACCGGCCTTATGGCATGAACGGCGGTCCGGCCATCGCATTGCGGATCTTCCCCGACTTGTCTCAGGCAACTCGCCACCGCCGCTGGCTAGATGCCCTTTGGCGAGAAGTGAAGGAATATGGTGATACGACAGAAACCAACTATTTCCCCTATGGACCGATCTATCTTGACGGCTTCCTGGACATGGCAGAAGGGTTGGGGAAATTCGAATCGGAACGGGACTTCATTTATGGCCACGTACGGCGATACCTTGACTATGTTCATGGTGGGGGTGTGAGAGGCAATCCGAACTCCGGTTCACTCGTCGTGACGAATCGTAATAAAGCCTACTCGAATCCATGGGACGCCGCCTATTATAACGGCGGCCATAACGATGCCCACATTTGGTATCGATTGGCGAAGGAATTCGAGTCTCCCGAATTTCTTTGGGCATCCGAGCAAGCGAGTCTCGGTGGCCGGCCACCGGCAGAACGCGAAGTGCCGCCAGAGTATATGGCGGCATACAAACAGCGTTATGCTTGGTTCGTTAAACATGGCATTGAACCACAGGCTCCTAACGGAGGTTCGAAGGTCGGTTTTTACAGTAAAGAGAAACACAACGTGCCCGAGCGACTTTATCTTTGTCCGAGTCGTGAATCGGGAAAGCCATTCGCATCGTTCTACCTATACGACCGTAACAATAACTACATGCACTACAACGACGATGTCATGGGGCAACTCTATGAATACGCTGTCGATGGCGCAAAATTCCTGCATACTTCCGGTAAGTACAACAGCAACGCTATGAAGAGTCCCGCAGCCTATGACGGTCTGTGGGTACAGCATCCGGCGGTGGATTTTGTGACTGGACGCGCCGGCGATATTCCATACGGCACTTGGAAAATGGCTTCGATGCCACTGCCGGGGCTACTCAATAGCCGTCACGGCCCCGATTCTAGTCGCTGGAATTACGATTCCATGATCGGCTTGTTCCGTCGGTCAGACGACGCCGAAATTGGCTATGCACACGGCAACATGGACGGTTATTGGTACCTAAACAACGAGTTTCGGTTGGAATCACTTGAATTTCAGTTGGTTGATTCCGTCGTTGAATTTGGACTTCCCCGTCTCTCAGGTCCTAAGGGTGACTTACCACTGATTTCATCCTGGAAGGAAGCACCGACGAGCTTTACTGTAATGATGGCCGGAAGCCAAGAAAACCAAGAAGGCGAGAAACAAGTCGTGTGGAAAGGCGGCGAACCGGCCAATGAATTCGTATCTTTTGTAGATGGTCCTCAGGGGCCAGCGATTCGTATACATGGAAAAGAGGGAGGGCGTTATTCTGTACGTTTGGAAAAAATCGGCATCAACTTTAATGCTGCCGACGAATACTCACGCCTGATCATCGACCACAACGGCCGCATTACTTCTGGAAGCAACAAGATAGGAACACGCGGCGGTCATCAAGCAGGATTTAAACTGAATGATCGCATGGAATACTTGACCTACGACACTCGCGGCGGGATCCTTGACCGCGAATCGCTCCGGTCTGAAGATCGCTATGAAGATTCTTTTGGGCAGTTTACTTATCGGAATTATGTCGGGCCACACAGTCACTGGACACGTCAAACGGTATTGACCCGCGAAGGTTACCTCGTTGTACGTGATTCTTATGAAGCGGGGGAAAACGTCGATGGCTACCTCGCTGGTCCCTGTTGGTTGTTGCGGCCAGATGTAAATTGGCAAGAAGATAACAGATCGGATCGCGGGCCTGTGCAGCACGACCCAAAACGCAACTGGTTCGACGCTCCGGCGTGGGATCATGCTTGGTGGCAATCACAGCCAAAGCGAATTCTTCTATGGATTCATCCGGGGGAAGGAAAGACTTTCGGTGTTACAGCGCATGACACTTCAGCTGACATTTCGCGTCCACTGGGATTCGAATACTACCCAACGCAAAATTCTCACGCGAAGGCAGTCTTGAAAGCTGGTGCGGCCGAAGTCTTCTTGAGCGTATTGGTTCCGTTTGATGAAGGCCAGCCAGCCAGTGAAGTCGCTCGCACAATCAAAACCAATGTGGACGAGGAAGGTAATTGTTCCGTTCGGATCGGCTCAGGTATGGATGCCAGCACAATCACCATCACATCTGCTGGGACCTGGGAAGTAAGTCGTTAACGAATCAACAGACGGTCGACTTCTCATGGCCCGCTTTTAGCTGCTCGGATTAAGTAGGCAATTAGATCTTTGATTTCTTCTTTGTTGAGAGTATCAAGCAGCCCGGATGGCATTGGCGAAATCTTGCTCGGGAATGACTCGTCAATGTCATCACGTTGGACCTCAATTGTTTCCTGAGTAAAAGGATTGATCTCCAGCTTGAGTGTCTTACTGGAGACTCCGGCTGGTCGCCCGGAAACAGAAGTTCCGTCTACCAGAAGGTAGGTGGAATAACTGTATTTTGGATCTACTACTTTCGACGGTTCGATGATCGACTCCAGAATTTGTGAGGCATTAAACCGTTTTCCAACGTTGGTTAAGTCAGGACCAATTTGCCCTCCGCGAGTGCCAACTTTATGGCATTTCAGACAGTTAGCCGCTGTAAGTGCTCGTAGACCATTTTCGTCAGATCGATCTTTACTAATTGCAGCGATATCTTTTACGAAGTCTTCCAATTTCCATTGTTGAACTAAGGGGCGATTGGTAGTCAGATTTCCCGATTCAAGCGGTTGCTCGATCTTCTCGATTAACTTGGCATGAGCCAACTTGTCTCCGTCGGTGAGCACTTTGTAAAAATCATCGCGGATATCTGTCAGTCGCTCTTTTAGCTGATGACCACCAATCATCAGACGAGATCGCAACAGCCAATTCAGGAACGCGGTTTTGGTGTCTTCCGTCCAACCCTCCTTTAAGTGCATCAGCATTCTGGCTATTCGGAATTGCTGGTATTGCGTTGAACCGTCATTGAGCAGCGAGATAGAGGACTCTATGAAACCGCGTGTCTCCAGATAAACGAGCAATTCACCAGCCATGTGGTTTACTGGTTCATGCTTACTGGGAAAGAGTGGGCTAATGGCTTCGATCGCAAGCTCTGTCTGCTCTTC
>CALKCC010000284.1 GCA_938082855.1 uncultured Pirellulaceae bacterium
GAGCAATACGTTGCTCAATCCACTTAAACCAAATATCTCCAGGACCTGTACGAATCGGCGAAGTGTTAACAAGTTGCTGATCGTTGTTACCTGTGAAGTCGCTCAGTTTGGTCGCCCACCAAGAAGCATACCCGGGACTATTGAGTAATTGTTCGATCTTCTGCGCCCTCTTATTGGGCGACTTGTCGTTGAGAAATTCAGCTGTCTCCGTGGCTGTCGGAAGAGTACCTGCGATATCCAATGAAACGCGTCTTAGAAACTCAGCGTCCGACCCTAATTCCGACGGAACGATTCCAAGCTTGCGTAACTTTTCCACCACTAATTCGTCCACTCGGGTTGGTGTCTCCACACGAGGGTACTTCTTCCCAACCAGATTGGTCAGAGGTCGTAACACAGGCACGGGTACTACAGCCTTGTCATAGGAAATAACTACATGAGTATCTCCTTTCGATTCACCGGAAGTCACTAGACCGTTTTCATCGATATCTGCAATGAGATTATCGTTGGTGTAATAGCGAACCAGAGGAGTCACATCTTCCCGGGTCCCATCATCCCAAACCGCGACCACCTTCATCTGTACCGTTTGTTTTGGCTTCGAAAATTGAATCTCAGTCGGTGTGATTTCAACCTCGATGAGTTTTGAGATATCGGTCTCATCAAATTCCGCACCTCCGGCAACCCACTTTCGAAGCACGTTGTATTCCCAACCGCCTTTGTCATATCGCTTACCACCTTCATGAGCAAAGTCATCGGTTGGCTTCGAAATGATCAAACTTTCATCGGGCGATTCCAGATTGACTCGTGGACTCTCTTCATCAAAAAGAGCTTGATGATCGACGGCGAAATCGTATCCAAAGAGTGAAAGCTGAAAGCCTCCCCGACCTTGAAACGATCCATGGCAAGCGCGACCGTTACACCCTAGTCGACTCATTAAGGGCACCACATGGCGTTGAAAATCAGGGACTTCTTCGTGGGAAGCCGCGCTGAACCGCTGGTCCACTGGCTTTAGAGGTTGAGCTGAATGTAAATCCGAAAATGAACCAAACAGGAATACAATCAGTACTACTAAATACGAGTGTTTCATCGTTGAGAAAACTCCAAGGGAACCGTGTTATATAAAACGGTCGATCTATCAAATCTGCCAACACAATCTAACGCATAAAGCCCTAGAAATATTGTCGACATATGAGTGCTAATGACTATTCCTCTAGTTTAATAGCCGGCATAGTTTCTCTCAACGGCATCCTAAACATTCCCATTCGCTCAATTCCCCTTTGTTTATTTATCAATTCCAAGCAATTGCTCGTATTAGGACGGGCCAAGTCATGTCGAATTGACCGAAAAATATAGTGTGTCTGTAACGACCACCCATAATCAAATCGCAAACAACAACAGGAGTTTCCAGTTTGTTCGGGCCAGTATTTAATCGAGAAGCGTTAGCGTTACCTCGTCGTCCTCGGCATTACATATTCCGAGCTGTCTACGTGTTGTCGCTGCTGATTCTGATGAGTACATCCTGGATGATCCTTGCAGGGACTCAGGTAGTGGAAAACCTTGGGGATCTGGCACGCTTCGGCTCGACGTTTTTCCAGATCCTGGCACCACTCCAACTCGCTCTATTGATCTTTCTCTCAGCCTTTGGAGCGGCGAGCGCAGTCAGCCAGGAAAAAGATAAGCGGACAATCATCCTACTGTTGTTAACTCGACTGACAAACAAAGAGCTCGTATTGGGCAAGTTACTTGCCTCATTACTATCTCCGCTCTTACTCGTTTTTGCCTCCATTCCAGTGCTAATGTCCGTTCAATTATTTGGAGGCGTGTCAGGGCATCAGGTATTGCGAGTCGTCATTATTACTTACGCTGCCACACTGGTCGCCGGGTCACTCGGCAGCACCTTTGCTCTATGGCGTGAAAAGACATTTCAAACCTTGTCGATTACAACCTTAACGATTGTGCTTTGGCTGGGGCTCTGGGAAGGTCTTTACGCGTTAGGCTCCTCGACGCCAATCCTACAATCCTTAGCAAACTGGGCGAGTCCCGTTCGGGGCATCTCTGCCGCAGTCATACCGACGATTGCCAATCATGGAGCCTGGACGTTTTCCGATCCAGCGATTTGTTTTACTCTGTTTGCCCTGCTGATGACGTTTCTACTCAATGCCATTGCTATCGCCAAAGTAAGAGTCTGGAATCCTTCCCGTGAAGTGCGTCAGCAACAGCAACAAGAAGACGATGTGGACTCGATTTTGGATAAGCAATTGTCCGAGGATGAAGTTCAGCAAATAGCCGAGCAGGCGCGAGCGACCCACGTCGATGCGATGCGTCGAGCTGGAACTCATTCGGAAGTGGCTGTGGAATCGCGACGTGTTTGGGATAACCCTGTGCTGTGGAGAGAAATCTGCACGTGGGCATACGGTCGTAAAATCGTCATTGTTCGACTGGCGTACCTGTTAATGGTCACCCTAGCCTTCCTTGCACTCAATCAGGCATTAACCAATGCGGACAATGGAATTGCACGAACGGGGATCAATTCGATCTTCCCGGCAGCTGCTTCTTCACTCGCTCCTCTTTTCCTCGTCAGTCTAGTAATCATCAATGCCCTGGCAGTGAATTCCATTACCAATGAACGAGATGGCCAGGCACTCGACTTACTACTGGTGACAGATATCTCACCTGCCGAATTCGTGTTTGGCAAACTATGGGGTGTCTTTTATGTCACTAAGGAAATGATCGCGTTGCCACTGGCGATGGCTATTTACTTACTGGTACGCGGTGGTATTGAATTTGAAGGATTCCTATTCCTCATCACCGGGCTGACCGTACTCACGTTTTTTGTCACCATGCTGGGAATTCACTGCGGGCTTAATTATGCCAGCAGTAAGTCGGCGATCAGCGTTAGCATGGGAAGCGTCTTCTTTCTTTTCCTGGGCGTTATCACCTGTATCATGGTGATGATTTCCTTCAGCGGTTCATTCGAGCAACAGCTTGCTCCATTCCTAGCATTCATTCTGGGCGGAAGCGTTGGGTTATATGTCGCATTAGGATTCCGCAATCCTTCGTCGGCGATCTTCTGGTCCACCCTGCTGCTACCTTTCGCAACGTTCCATGCCATCACAAGCTTTTTCATTGAACATCACCTCACCAGCGTCATGGTGATTTCGGTGATTTACGGATTCACAACGCTGGCGATGATGATGCCAGCCATTGGAGAATTCGATGTCGCGATGGGCCGAACCAAAAGTTCAGACGATTAAGCAAGCTTAAGAATTCACTGCTTAGGTCATAATCGCTTGTATCAGATCGTCATGATACACCACGCCGATCACCTGATTACGAGCGTTTGTTACTCCAGCCAGAGGCAGCCGATTTTCTCTCATTTCCACAAGCGCTTCAGTTAATTGGCAGGTTGATGAAAAGGTAGGTAGCGCACAATACTGCTCAATCGTCTGTTGATCGCGCAACCTCATTTCAATCATCGAGATGTAGCCCACCGGATTCTTCCGGTGTGATTCATAAACAACCAGTGTTGCCATTTGTGTCAGTTTCGCAGCTCGCTCCAGCTCCTCCATCGTACTTCCAACATCCACCATATTGACCTGCGGTAAAGGCCGAAACAATTCATTGAGCGTGGCATTACTTGAAGCAAACAGCCGCCTGGTTAGCTCTCTTTGACCGTGCGTTAATAACCCTGCGATCTCTCCGTCTTGCAGAACTCGCTGAAGCGATTGCCGAGCCATCGTCAACTGAACTCTAAGCGGTGTTTCCCCGACCATCAGCTGAAGCACTTTAGCAAAGCACCAGAGGACTAAAGCGATCGGAGCAAACAATAGAACGAAGACCAAAAACAATGGCCCGATCGAACGAATCAGTCGATTGGGCGAGTCATTAAAGGTACTCTTCGGTAGAAGTTCGCCAAAGACAAACACGACTGGAGCAAAGAGAATGGAAACCAAAACTTCAGCATTTTGTGCCGGATACCACCATTGGCTGGCAAGGACGATGGCAAATGACGTGAGGTAATTGGCCAAATTATTCCCCACCAACGTCGTCGCCACGAACACCGAAGGGTTGTTAGTTAACCACAATAAACGTCGAGAAATAAAGTCTCCATCCCGACCGTCTAATACCAGTCGGACTCGAGTCACTCGATAAAACCCCGTTTCACTGCCACTAAAGAAGGCACTCAGTAACAAGCCAAGTAACAGCAGTACTATGATCGCCCAAATCATGAAGTGGTCCCCCCTGTGACATCATGTCTGGAGTCTGGGGTGTGCTGATCACGAAGTTTGACTTCCACTCGACAACGCCCTCGCTCGGCAGCCTCAATAACTTTCAATTCCAACGGGCCCCATTGGCAATGATCACCAGTCTTAGGAAGCGCCTGCAAAACTTCCTGCAACACTCCCTGAATGGTGACGCTGCGAGTTTCCGGCAATTCGACCTGAAGTTGCTTTTCGAGACGCTTCAAAGTCGCCAAGCCCATTACATGCCATACCCCGACTTCGAGTAACTGAATCGGCGGTTCATCCGTGATGCGTCTGGTACGACTCGGAGTATCCACAAAGACAGCATCCGCGATGTCGTCGATCGTAATGATTCCGATGGTCTCACCATGTTCATTGACGACATTGGCAACTTGCCGTTGTGCAGCTCGAAGCTTTTCATAGACATCAGCAACAGTGGCACACCAGGGAATCGTGACGAGCCTTTTTCCCATTTGTGAGATCCCTGGCTTGAAGTCGATCAAGTCGTCAGCGTCGATCGAATATTGGATTTCCTCGGACCCCTTGTGGGTCACCAACACAAATCCACTGGGTGGGAATTTCTCCTTCAAGTCTTCAATCGTGACTGGCGCCTGGAAAGTCACAAATTGACGACGCGGGCGCATCCACTCATCCGCTCTTAATTGGGACAGGCTTACGATGTTTCTCAACATTCGATATTCGTGAGGATCCAATTGTGCATCCTGTGTCGAAAGCTCAACCGCTCGTTCTATGTCCGACATTTCCAAATCAGGTTCGGGAGCGATTCGAGGAAAGAACAACCGTTTCAAAAGCAGATTGATGAAACGCAACATTGGTAACAGGGGATCTACACAGCGCACTGCCATAGCAAGGGGAAATGCCACCAGTCCGGCATAACTACGGCTTCGCAGCACTGCAAAACTCTTGGGAAACATCTCACTAAAGAAGATCACTAGAAACAGACTGACAAAAGCAAACAGGAATCCCCAGCCACTGCCGCCATCCTGTTCCTCCAATTGCATTCCAACTCTGGCGGAAATCGTGAAATAGATCATGTTGATCACGAGATTCCAAAAGAGGATGGCTGAAAGTAAACGATCGGGCTGCTCCATGAGTCGAGCAGCCATTCGTTGAGATGCATTTCCGGAGGCAAGGAAACGTAGGTCCTGTCGCTGCAAATAGAAATAGGCAGCTTCACTAGCCGAAAATAACCCGGACAGCACAATTAGAATTGCCATGGAAGTCAGCCATGGCATTACCTCAGCCCACACTGTCGATTAACGCCTCTTTAGTAATGACCAGACATCCAGTTCAACTGAATTCCAATATACCAAATGGCTACAATCCACTCAGCAATCTATAAGTGGGGCGCTGGTTAATTAGCCTGAAGCTGTTGAAGCAACTGCTGAGCAGCGGTATGGTCCGGAGCGTGTTTCAGGGCTTGATGTAAAGCCAGTGAGGCCCCCATAAGATTGTTCTTAGCTAAATGTAACTCCGCCAGTCGATAGTAAGTATCCTCGTGACTTCCATCGTGCTTGAGCGCCAACTCCAGTCGTTCACGAGCGTCTTCCATTCGCCCCAACTGCTGTAATGCCAGCGCGTGAGTTTGGAGAACTCGAACTACCAGACCATCCTCAAGTTTCACCACAGGTATCGTTGTTACAATGCTCAGCGCGTTTTGAAAGCGATGTTGTTGTATATAGATGTTCGCGACTTCGAGCTGCAGTGGAACATACTGGTCATAATCCTCTTCATTGAATTTGCCCAGGACAAAATGAAAGTCGTCTAACGCCTTCGATGGTAAATCCAATTGTTTATAAATCTTGGCACGCAGAATTCTGGCTTCGATCGCCTGTGCATCCTGATCCAAGACTCGCATAATCGCTTCCAATGCTCGATTAAGATCACCAAACTCATAATTCATTTGAGCCAGTTTGCTGAGTTTCGAAGGATCATGCCCAGACGAATTAGCCGCCATTGCCATCTGGTTGATAGCTCGAGTGCGATTACCCAGTTCCCAATTCGACTCCGAAAGACGCTCTAGGATTACCGGATCATTAGGAGTCAATTGACTTGCCTGT
>CALKCC010000285.1 GCA_938082855.1 uncultured Pirellulaceae bacterium
TTGAGTGCATAGAAAAAGGCCGTCCTGAGAGGAACGGCCTTTTTTATATTTGTATCTGCTGCTAGCTAGTGTTTAGCTGAGGCGAGCTTTCTGAGCTCGGCGTTCTGCACGTAGTCGGGCTCGTCGTTTAATATCACTTGGTTTTTCGTAGAACTTACGGCGACGCATCTCTTTTTTAAGACCACTTCGCATTACCAACTTACCAAAACGACGTACAGCTTCCTGAATCGTCTCTTTGTCGCGAACGATTACTTTGACCACGGTGTTCGTGCCTACCTTCCAGCATTATTAATGAGTATTAGTTACAGTGTGCAGGAATTGCGCCTGCGTAAACTAGGATTCTACACCGAGCATCGACACCTTGACCACCCCCAATTTAACTCATTTTGAAAGAGTTATTTTTTGGCTGCGAGGCTGGCACAGACCAGATACTTATCGCTACGGGCAAATACATGTTTATTGGCATAGGCGGGATGACTCCAGCAGACTCCCCCGCGTTGACGCAACTGATCTTCGGTCGGATCAATCAACTTGGCTCGGCTAATTTCAGTCAAGCCTTCTGGCGAAAGACGTCCAATCACTAACTCTCCGCGTTCATTGAACATCCAGATATTTTCACCATTCTTTACGAAGTGAATCGTACTCCAACGAGCTCGAGGGGTAGCGGTCTGGTCTTCCCACACTCGGTCACCTGTCTTTAAGTCCAGACAACGTAACTCACCATAGCTATCCACTCCATAGACATGCTTGCCTAACACGATGGGTGTGCTGATGATCGAATGAATCCCATCGGTATGTCGTTCATCTTCTCCAGTGCGTTGCCAAACCTTTTTCACACCAGGTTTGTCCTGAGCAAGATCTAGGAGCAAACAACCATCATAGAAGCTCGTCAGAAACAGCTGATTCCCCGACTTCACAGGCGTTGCGACGCCAATAGGCATCCGACTCGGCGGCCAAATATGTCTCCAATAAACCTCACCTGTCTGTGGAGCGAGGCCCGCGACTGAATCTCCCGTCCAAACCACCACGACTTGTTTGTCTGCCTGCTTAATCAGGATCGGGGAGGCATAGCATGCTCGATCTTTCAGAGCGGTCCAACGAGCTTTACCTGTCTTAATGTCAAATCCAGCAACCGTTGCCTCTTTGCCTCCTAGCTGCACAATCACCGTTTCTTCGACCACTAACGGTGAACCGGCAATTCCCCAAATGGGCATTTGAATGTCATATTCTGCGTTGAGATCGTGTTGCCACAAGATGTTGCCACTTTCAGCGTCAAAGCAAAGGAAGTTTCCCATGGCCCCTAGTGCATACGCTTTTCCATCTCGGACAGTAACAGCCGCTCGCGGGCCCGCCGTGTATCCAATTTCGTAGTTACATTCGTACGAGAATTCCCAAATGGTTTCCCCTGTCTGCTCATCGAAACACAACACTCTTTCGGATGGTACTGGCTCGAGCACACGATCGGTTAAGTAAACGCGTCCGGACGCTACCGTTGGCGCACTATACCCCGACCCAACTGGGACCTTCCATTTCAGTGGAATCTCTGGAGAGTCAAACTTGGTCAGGATCCCCTGTTCATGCCAAACACCATCGCTTGTCGGCCCACGCCACTGCGGCCAATCCTCAGCCTGAGCCGAAAGTAATCCAACAAAGCTAAACAGAAACAATAGAAAGCAAAAACGAATAATACGCATCAGAACACCTAAACGGTTATGAACAGCAAACTAGAGAGGGCTCATTGTAACAGATCCAGCCCGCCTTACCCTTGATCAAATGAAGCCAAATAGCAGGTATTGAATCGTTCATATTGAGACATTTCACTCGGTTCATATTGGAGCAAACCATCAATTTCGCTAGATTATCGTTGAGTTAATTGAGTGACACGAACTACATAATTGTCATTTCGACAAAATCACATACTTCTCGGAAAGGACTCCGAATTCAATGTCAGCCAAATCACTATCGCTAGGCGAAATAGCTGAACTTACTTCGGCCGAGCTAGATGGAGATCCGGACTTCCTGATTTTCGATGCTGGAACGATTCGTGAATGCCAGTCCAATTGGTTAACACTGGTTAGTGACGAAAAACATTTCAAGGAATACTGTGCTTCCGAGGTGACCGCGGCGATTGTCTACGCCGACGCTCCGTCGCTGAATGATCCCAAGATCGCCGAGATTCCAACCGGCGTAAAAATGACGCTTCGAGTGGAAAATCCTGTCGACGCATTTGCGAAGATCGTCCGCCTCTTTCGAAACATGATGAAGCCGCCTGCCAAAGGAATTCACCCCACCGCCACGGTTAGTTCGACCGCTACGTTAGGAGAGGGAATTACGATCGGAGCAGGAGTGGTGATTGGAGAGAACGTCACGATAGGCGATCATACCTGCGTATTGGATAACTCCGTCATCATGGACGGAACGTCGATTGGGGAGCAGGTCATCATCTTTCCCAACGTCGTTATTTACGACAACACGCGAATTGGTAACCGATGTATCCTTCACGCCGGATGCAAACTCGGTGCCTATGGCTTTGGCTATGACTCCTCCTCCGGTAAGCACTTACTTTCCGACCAACTTGGCTACGTTGTGCTGGAAGACGAAGTAGAAGTCGGAGCCAATGCCTGTGTGGACCGTGGGACATTTGCCAGCACCACGATCGGACAAGGCACCAAACTCGACAATCTTGTTCAAATCGGGCACAACTGCCAGATTGGAAAACATAACTTAATCTGCGCTCAAGTTGGCATTGCCGGAAGTACCACGACGGGAGACTACGTTGTGATGGGAGGCCAGGCTGGAGTTGCGGATCACGTTTACATTGAACCTGGGACCATGGTTGGAGCTCAGAGTGGAATCATTGGCAATCTCTCTAAAGGCACCTATTTTGGGACGCCG
>CALKCC010000286.1 GCA_938082855.1 uncultured Pirellulaceae bacterium
TGGAACTTGAACGACAGTGGGATACAATAAGCTATCCATCTCGCCGTCACTTACAATACTCAGTTTATCATGCAACACGATTCGCAAATCAACCGGACCATGAAAAAACCCTACCTTCTCCTACTCGCATCTGCCTTCCTGTCGTCGCTCACAAGCGTCACTTTCTCAGCCGATCCTGCCCCCGACAAAATAGTCGTTGGCACCTGGAATATCGAATGGTTCTACGATCACGATCAGTCGGATAATAAAACAGATCTGGCCAAGAAGCTATCGGCCCCGTCGGAACAAGACTGGCAATGGCGAGTGTCGGAGGCTGCCAAGGTCATTGCGGCAATCAAGCCGACCGTAATGGCACTTCAGGAAATAGAAAACGAAAAGGTGGTACAGGATTTAGCTCGGCAATTAAAGCAGGAACACGGGCAGCAGTATCACGTTGCATTCATTCAGGGGCGAGATACGTACACCGAACAGGACGTAGCATTGTTGTACAAGAACGGGTTGACTCATAAAGAACGACGTCAGCAATCTGATGAAATGTATGAGAGTAAGCATTACTACAATCTCTCTAAACATCTGTTCGCTACCTTCCAATGGAGCCATCAGGGCGAGGCGCATGAAATTACTTTATGTAATGTTCATTTGCGAGCCGGCACTCGGGGCGAGGAACCTCGCTTGCGACAGTGTCGACTCATTAACTACTGGGTCAAACCTCACGTGGAAAACAAAGAGAATGTAATCGTATTGGGTGACATCAACACGCTTTGCGAATGCCATGACTACACGCCGGAGCAAGATTTGGCAGCGTTGTGTGGTAAGTCGAAAGGGCGCAAGGCGGGGGACTTGATTGACCTACACCTGCAACTGAAGCCCAATGACCGAGCCACTCACATGGCAGGAATGCAGTTTGATCACATCTTAATCAGCCCGGAGCTCCTTAAGGATTCCACCAAACAAGTCGACCTCTCTTTTGAATCCATCGATCGATTTCAAAATCTGGTAATCCGCGGGCAGCAGGATGAAGATCATTACAATAAATATTATGAAATTGACGAAGACGAACGGGATGTCAGTGATCACTATCCGGTCGTGGCTACCTTTAAATTCCAATAGGTGAAATAACAAATCACATGCCATCGGATTCCAATTCCAATCCCGACGAAACGCCCAGCGACCTTCAGCAACACGTACGCTTAGACCACTTTCTGAAGCTCCTTCAATTTGCTGAAAGTGGCGGCCATGCCAAAGTGCTCATCCAAGGCGGATTAGTTGAAGTCAATGGTGAGCTCTGTACCGCCAGAAAACGTAAACTCTTTCACGGCGATGAAATCAAAATTGACGGTGAAGTCGTCACAGTCAATATCGATTGATCGCTAAAAAGAGGGTCTATTCTGAAGCAAATTCCCTCAGTTTTATAGCGAACAATCGCCAATCCGATTACGTTAAATGATTATCAAAACAGTAAACAATAAAACTCTCTCCGACCGTATCTTTAGGACTCTCCTTATGAAGTCACTTTCATTCAAAATCACCACGCTATGCTTGCTCCTATGCCTTCTAGCATTCCCTGCAAACACTGTTTTGGGACAGGATGAAAAACAAGAGGCGAAACCGGAAGCGACGCCCACTCAAGAGGGAGCCAAAGCAACGGATGAAAACGAGGAGAATACGGCTGGCCCGCTCGCAGGTCATTCCTATCACGGAGAGGCTTTCAATGAAGGCCCTCGCCAACAAGCTTATCTCATTCCGGGTATGTCTAATGTTGATTTCCCGATAACGACTAAGAACGAGGAAGCACAGAAATTCTTCAATCAGGGAGTTTCGGCTCTGCATGGCTTTTGGTATCTGGAAGCGGAACGAGCGTTTCGGCAAGTCAACAAACTCGACCCTGACTGTGCCATGGCGTATTGGGGAATGGCAATGTCCAACTTCAATAACTCCAAACGAGCCAAGGTCTTTATGGAAGAAGCCGAAAAACGTAAGGAAGGTATTACCGATGTCGAACGTCGGTTTCTGGAAGCCTTGTCGGCCTACCAAAAAGCTGACCCCGGTAAGAAGAAAGAACGAGCCGAGAAGTACACCAAAGCTCTCGAAGACATTTGTATTAAGTATCCCAAAAACGTTGAAGCGAAAGCATTCCTGGCGTTGCAACTTTGGAGTAACCGTTACAACGACATTCCCATCACCAGCTATGTCGCCATCGACTCGATTCTCCAACAGGTGTTTGCGATTAATCCCAAGCATCCGTCCCATCACTACCGAATCCACTTGTGGGACTACAAAGATGCTGCCACCGCCATCACTTCGGCGAACCAATGTGGACAGACGACGCCGGGGATTGCTCATATGTGGCATATGCCGGGGCATATTTTCTCGCGCCTCAAACGATACGACGATGCCGTTTGGCAACAGGAAGCTTCGGCACGCACAGATCATGCACACATGATGCGAGATCGCTTGCTACCCGACCAGATCCACAACTATGCACATAACAACGAATGGTGCATTCGTAATTTGCTGCACATTGGCCGAGTAGAGGATGCCATCAATCTGGCTAAAAACATGACTGAGAATCCTCGTCACCCACGTTACAACTCGCTCACGCGAAGAGGAAGTTCCTACTATGGACGAGCGCGACTCTTTACAACACTTTACATGTATGAACGCTGGCAACAGATGATCGACCTGAGCCAGACTCCGTATCTGGAAGAAACCACGAACGAAACTGAGAAAGTCAAACAGTGGAAGTACGTGGGGATCTCCCATGCCATGCTGGAACAACACGACCAGGCGGACGCCATCAAAGTCAAACTGAATGACCTGTTAGCTCACAATCAAGCAGAACGAACCAAAGCCGTGGAAGCTGCTGAAAAGAAAGCAACCGAAGAACAGGCCAAAGACGAGAAGAAGAAAGAAGAAGACAAAAAGAAAGCGATCGACAAGGCGAAAAATGACGCCAAGCGAAGTTGGGATTCCAAAGTTCGAGTTTGTGAACAGGCACTGGCGGCGATCACTGGTTACCAGCACCTAAGCAAGGGAGAAACGAAGGAAGCTGAGGAACAACTTAAAAAAGGTGGCACAATCGACCGCATGATCCTTGCCAAGTTGCAGTTAGCCAACGGAGATAAGGAAGGGGCCATCAAAACAGGTGAAGGCCATATCAACTCCCATGAAAACGAAGTGCAGCCACTATGCCACTGGATCGAGTTGCTTGTGGAAGCAGATGAAATGGATCGAGCAACGAAAGCTTTTGAAACGCTCCGAAGTATTTCCGGTTCCTTAGACCTGCAGTCCCCTGTATTTAACCGAATCTCAGCATTGTCTGCTGATTTAGGGTGCGACGGCGAATGGAAAAAAGAGTTGGTCATCAAGGACGATGTAGGAGAACGTGTTGAGCTGGATTCACTCGGTCCATTCCGCTGGAGTCCTACTGCGGCTGAAGAATTTACCTTGCGTGATCATCGCAACAAGCGTTTTGTCAGCGGTAAGGAATTCTCCGGAAAACCAACCGTGGTCATCTTTTATCTAGGTGCCGGATGTCTGTCATGCACAGAACAGATTAAGAAGTTTGTCCCTAAAATCAGCGAATTCGAAGAAGCCGGATTCCAAGTGATCGCAGTTAGCTCCGATGACGATGCTGGCTTAAAGCAATCCATCAAGAATTTCGAAGGCAAATTCCCATTCACCATCGTTAACGATCCTGACTTAGACGTATTCAAGCAGTATCGGGTATACGACGACTTCGAAGAACAGCCGTTGCATGGGACATTTATTATTGATGGCGATGGATTAGTGCGTTGGCAGGATATTAGCTATGAGCCCTTTATGGATCCTGATTTTGTTATCCGTGAAGGAAAGCGCCTCTTAAATGTTGAAATTGCCAACCAATAAATGCGTCTGAGCTGACACATTCTTCCCAAAAATAATTCCCTACAATTCCAGTTTGGATTGTTAAAACAGGTTATTTCGTAGTGCGTGAAAATAGCCATTTCCGCTAGAATCATGGCATAAAGAGTTAATTCGGGGGGAATAGTTAGTTGCCAATACGGCGGCAAGCTACCTCGCTTTTCATGCAAAGTGGCTAACGATGGATCGTAAACGGCTGCTCTCGCTCTATCGCAATATGCTGATAGCCCGAGGAGTTGATCGAATAGAGCAGGAGCTCACTAGTCGAGGGGAAGCTTTCTTCCACTTGTCCGGTGCTGGCCATGAAGGCACCGCTGTTCTTGCCAACCATCTGACAGAAGCAGACTGGCTACACTGCCATTATCGCGATCGAGCACTGCTTGTGGCTCGTGGTCTCTCTCCCAGAACTTTTTTCGATACACTGCTCTGCAATGAATTCTCCCCTGGCAGCGGCCGGCGGATGAGTGCATTCTTCAACGACCCAGAGCTTCATATCCTGAGTATGGTAACGCCGACTGGTAACAATGCCTTGCAGGCAGTGGGTGCGGCGGCGGCTATCAAACAATCGGAAGATACACCCATTGTTTACTGTGGAGTCGGGGACGGAACGACTCAGCAAGGTGAATGGCTGGAAGCGGTTGGCGAAGCAGTCCGCTCGCAACTTCCTGTTTTATTCATGGTGCAGGACAACAAGTGGGCAATTTCGACAACCACACAAGGCAAGACTTTTTATTCATTGCCAGATGGCCAGCAAGCTACCGAGTTTTTTGGACTGCCGATTCATTACATTGATGGCACTGATGTCGTGTCTGCAGACCAACAGGTCGGAGCAATCGTCGCTGAGATGCGACGCACTAGCCAACCGGCCCTTGTCGTCTTTCAGGTGGAACGCCTGACGAGTCACACTAACGCAGACGACCAAACCGTCTATCGCAACGTGGACGATATCGAAGAAGCCACACTAAACGGCGACCCAATTCTCATCGCGAAACAACATCTGCTTGGGTTAGGGCTCACTGAATCTGAGCTATCAATCATCGAGACACAGGTCAACGATCAGCTTGCGGCAGCAGAACAGGAAGCACTTGAAGCTGGTAAGCCACTACCGTCGATGGATGCTGGAATCCAACATCCGGTGGAATTGACTCATCCCTCGAAGGAAAAACCTGGGTCTGCGGATCTTCCTCAGCTAAACATGAAGGATGCGATTTGCGAAGTTCTCAAAAATCACTTACTCGACGATGCATCGGTCACTCTTTACGGGGAAGATATTGAAGATCCCAAGGGTGACGTATTCGGAGTTACCAAAGGGCTAAGCACACGATTCCCCGGGCGTGTCATGAATTCACCCTTGAGTGAATCCACCATTGTTGGAGCCGCCATAGGTCGTGCTATGGTCGGCCAACGCCCAGTGGCCTTCATTCAATTCGCGGACTTCATGCCCACCGCGTACAACCAGATAGTCAATGAGTTAGCGACGATACACTGGCGAACGGACGGGCAAACTTCGGTGCCGGTCATCGTTATGATTGCCTGCGGAGGTTATCGTCCCGGACTGGGCCCCTATCACGCCCAGACACATGAATCCGTCATGGCCCATTGCCCCGGAGTGGATGTCGTGATGCCGTCCACCGCACATGACGCCGCCGGGTTGCTCAATGCCGCTTTTGAGTCTAATCGTCCAACGGTGTTTTTCTATCCCAAAACGTTGCTCAATGACTCGGAACATACCACGTCCGAAAACGTGCAGGATCAATTCGTTCCACTGGGTATTGCTCGAAAGACCCGATCGGGAAGAGACGTCACATTCGTTTCCTGGGGAAATACCGTGGCGGTTTGTGAGAAGACCGCAGACGCATTGGAAAAGGTCGGGATCGAATCAGAAATCATCGATTTGCGAAGCCTGACGCCATGGGACCAACAAATCGTACTTTCCTCCGCCGAAAAAACAGCCCGCATGATTGTTGTCCATGAAGACAACCATACATGTGGTTTGGGTTCGGAGATCGTCGCCACCGTGGCAGAACATGCCAAAGTGCCTGTGGCGGTACGTCGAGTCACCAGGCCGGACACATTTATTCCCTGCAACTTTGAAAATCAGGTGGACGTCCTACCCGGATTCAAACGTACCCTGACAGTCGCTGCCGAGTTACTGGACCTTGAATTGGATTGGGAAGAAGCTCCTGCGAAAGAAGCAGGCGTTGAATTCATTCAGGCCATTGGCTCCGGACCGGCCGACGAATCTGTCGAAGTTGTTGAGATTTTAATCGAACCGGGCGAGACTCTGGAATGCGGTGACCGCGTCGCATCGGTCGAAGCCACCAAGAGTGTCTTTGACATCACCAGCTCTGTCGACGGTGAGGTTTCTGAAATCCTTTGCAATGTCGGAGATACGGTTCGCGTCGGGGCACCGATGGTGAAACTCACAACGGATGCCAGCATTCGCCCTAAACCAATCACGCAGGAACAACACGGTACTCCCCTGCTAACCCGACGAAAGTCTAACAACACAATTACACTGTCGCATCCTGTGACAGAACGCCGAGCGTTTGAAGTGGGCCTCTCCAACGTCCAGTTCAATGAAGGTAGTCGACTGATCACCAATGAATTTCTGTTGGGCAAGTCGACGGACATGACCAGCGAGGATATCATTCGTCGCACGGGGATCCGACAACGGTATTGGGTGGATCAAAACGAAGATGCCATCAGTATGGCCGTCGGTTCATGCCAGCGAGTGCTCGAGCAGGAAGGGTTGTTGATCGATGATATCGATCTGTTGATCTGCTCAACAACCAGCCCCATGTCGATGACACCTTCCATGGCATGTCGCATACTCAATGGCCTGTCATCCGGTAAAGAAACAATGATTCAGGCCTTTGATATCAGTGCTGCCTGCAGCGGATATCTGTACGCCCTTCAATCCGGCTATGACTTCCTACAAAGTACTCCTCACGGGCGAGTCCTGATAACCACAGCAGAAGTCTTGTCACCGCTGCTTGATCTCGACGATTTTGATACTTCGATTTTGTTTGGTGATGCCGCCACGGCCACTGTGCTGTATGGAGAAAACCATCTGGATCGGGCGACGGCTAAATTACACCGGCCCGACCTGTCCGCCAAGGGAGAAGATGGTACAACCTTGTCGGTTCCATTAAGGAATAGCGGATTCATCCAAATGAAGGGACGCCGAGTCTTCCAGGAAGCCGTGCGTTGTATGATGAGCAGTCTCAATCGAGTTTGTACTCGTGAGGAACTGCAGGTAGAGGATCTGGATTTAGTCGTGCCCCATCAGGCAAACCAACGCATCATGGATGCCATCCAGCACCGGATTTCCCCACAAGTATTTTCGAACATTGCTCATCACGGTAATACGTCCAGTAGCACCATTCCACTCTGTTTGAGCGAAATCCTACCTGCTGCTCAACAGGATCAAACGATTGGACTCTGTGCATTCGGAGGTGGCTTCACTTTCGGGGCAGGAATCATCAAGACGCTTTAGAGCGATAGTTTCCATGAATTCGGCATACGGTTTTTTAGAGACGACCGGCTACACGCCCGCAATGATCGCATTGGATGTGATGTGCAAAACCGCGCAGGTCGAAGCTTTGCAATCCGAAGTTAATGACTTCCTGGGAATCGTCGTCAAAATCACCGGGGAATTGGATGCCGTGCGCTCAGCCCTTGAAGCAGGGGAACAAATAGCCCAACAACTAGGTGGCGGTCCAGTCACAAAACTATTGGCAACTCCTGAGCAGCAAATTGAACCGATCGTCAACGGTCCAGAAGAATACAACGGGTTGCTAGAACAAAACGTCGTTCACCTCCCACAGAACACTCAAAACAACCAACAGGAAACAGACATGGCTACAGAGAATTCCTTTGCATTAGGTTTTATTGAAACTCAAGGTTTTACGGCCGTTTTCAATGCCATTGATCAGGCATGCAAAGCCGCCAATGTAGAAGTTATCGGGAAAGAAAAACTCGGTGGTGGCTATGTAACTGTGGTCATCAAAGGTGATGTGGCTGCGGTCAAAGCTGCGGTGGAAGCCGGAGAAGCAGAAGTCTCTAAGCTTGGTAATCTCATCGCCGCCTATGTGATCGCCAGACCGAGCGAGTCAGTATTATCCTTGCTTCCCTAATCTCAATCACTCGCAGGTTTCTGAGGAAACAACTGCATGAGTTTAAAGTAGATCACATAGAACGTGGGGATCAGGTAAAGGATTAGCACGGTTCCCAAAATCAGGCCAAAGCAAAGACTGGTGGCCATGGGAATGAGCACTTGTGCTTGAAACGAAGTCTCTAACAACAACGGTAACAATCCTGCGACCGTGGTAATCGAGGTAAGCAATACCGGTCGAAATCTGTCACGACCGGAATTGACTAGTGTTGTATGAATGTCCGTCTCACGTTCCGGATGTTTGTTGATGTAGTCGATCAGCACAATCGAGTCGTTGATCACCACACCCATCAACGCAACAATGCCACAAAGACTAAAGAGTGTTACTTCCAGTCCCATGAAGTAATGTCCCCACACTGCTCCGATTAAACCGAACGGAATAATGGACATGATGAGAAATGGCTGAAGGTAGGATTTAAACTGAAGCGTAAGGACAAAGAAAATAACCAACATGGCAACGATGAAACCGGTGATCATACTATTGATCGATTCCTTCTGCTGCTGAGCCTGCCCTTCGAATTTGATATAGACATTCGGATACTTATTCTTGATGTCCGTATTGAAATACTCCAGAAATGGTTTTTTGCCATCACCGATTTCTGAGTAATAGATCATGTTGGAATTGACTCCCGTCGTCAGATCCACATCTCCTGTGATCGTGATAGACCGCAGTTGATTAACGCGATTGAGTTCTGCAAATTCTCGCACTTTGGAAATTTCCGCCACTTCCGTAATCGGTCGTTCCGCCTTATCATTCCCTCGAACACGAATATCTGAAAGGCTCAGTAATCGCCGACGCTGTTCCTCCGGGTAACGCACCATGAGTTTGACTTCATGACGTCCGCGTTGCAGTCGCATGACTTCTTCACCATAAAAGGCTCCTCGTACGGCATCCGCAAGTTGTGAGGTGGTAATGCCCATCACCAACGCATCGTCTTTCACCTTAAAACGATACTCTTCTTTACCCAACTGCACGTCATCGCTCATATCGAACACGCCAGGCTTACCACTCAGAAAGGACACACAGTCCTTTGCGGCCGCTTCCAATTCATCCATATGTTTCATCGGCGCCAACAATTTGAATTCAATGGATTTGCCGCCTGGTCCGCCTGGCCCACCGCCTTCACTGAAGACCAGCGACTCGGCATCCGGAAATTCCGGAGCTAGTTCACGCCAACGGCTGATGAGCTGCTGACTGGTATAGTCCCGGTCACCGCTGTCCACTAACTCTATGTCAACCACTCCGATAAACGAACCGGATTCATTGTTGCCTGTCCCATCTGATGCCAAACCTGTCGTATGCCCGACGGCACGATGGACAACCTTATAGAGTTCCTTCTCTGGAGATACCTCTTGTTTGAGTTGCAGAGCAATGGCTTCCAATTCCCGTGTGGCGGCATCCGGCACAGAAGAGGGCGTACCATCCGGATAAACCACTTTGGCACTGAGGATAAAACTATCCATCTTGGGGAAGAAGACAAAGGGAATCACACCTTTGGCCACTACCACGAGGGTAATCACCAACAACGCCGTCGCCACACTGAGTGGAATCAAAGGAAATCTCAGAGATAACCCTAAAGACGGAGTATAAATTCTTTCAATGACAAATTTCAAACATCGGGTAGCTCCCTGATTCGCTTTCTGAACTAGCCAAAGCAAAGGTCGAAATGGAGTGAAGAACCATTTAATAAATGACTCACCCCGACTCATATCATGTCCCAGGTGAGAGGGCAGGATGAGTACACATTCAAACAGTGAAATGGCGAGCATGGCAATAACAGCCGCCGGCATGACCGCAAAGAACTTCCCCATGATTCCTGCAATAAACAGCATCGGAGCAAAAGCGATGATCGTAGTCGACACAGATGCAGAGACTGCCGGGAATACTTCAGAGGTTCCTTCGATGGCAGCCTTGAGCGGTTTCAGACCCTTTTCTTGATAACGATAAATGTTCTCGCCCACTACGATGGCATCGTCCACGACGATCCCCAATGCCAGCAAAAAGGCAAACAGCGAAATCATATTTATCGTCTGGCCCATGTAGATCAGGACAACGCCTGCCCCGAGCACGGAAATCGGGATTCCCATAGCTACCCAGAAGGCCAATCGAAACTCCAAGAACAGTGCCAATACCACAAAGACCAGTAACAATCCCTGCAGACCATTGGTCATCAGCAGATCCATTCGCTCTTCAACGTACAGCGATTGGTCGAACCACACTTCGAGCGAATACCCCTGAGGCATTGTCTTGTTTCGCTGTTCAACATAATGATGCACGGCTTCGGTGATCCGCATAATATCTTCCGTTGGCGACCGCATCACGGAGATTACATTAGCTGGATGACCGTTGACGTTGTCGATGGAATCCACGTCTGCAAATCCATCGTAAACGGTGGCAATATCCTTTACCTTGAGTACCACTTCACCGTTGGTACGCAATAGTGGGAGCTCGGCAATTTCTTCTCCCGTGACACCTTTGTTTTTCGATTGAAGAGAAACATCGCCAACTTCAGAGCGAAGTATTCCACCAGGGATATCGACGTTCTCGGTACGAAGAATCTCGGCCACCTGCTTAAGTGTCAGGTTGTACTTCCTTAAGTCCTGTTCCCGAATTTCGACATCAATCTGAAAGGGTTTGGCCCCAATAATATCTGCCTGCGTGATAACGGGTTGTTCAGGATTCACCGTCAAAAACTGAAAGACGCCTGCTAAGCCTGACTTAGATAACGGCTTTTGAACTAACAACTCCTGCCTGATGTCTTCAGTCAGATTCCGCAGTTCCTTTTCTGCTTCTTTACCGGTCTCACCTTTGGGACCTAAGATTCCTACTCGGATAGCCGGATTCCGCATCGTAATCTGTCGAATGTCTTTGTTTTCGGCAAGCCGCGGAAAACTAGGAATCCGATCGACCGCTCCACGAATCTCATTGAGAATCTTTTGAGCATCTTCGCCAGGATAGATTTCGACTATCGCATACCCAACACCTTCGGCAGCAACACTTGTCAGTTTCTTGATTCCGGCGATCGGGTGAATTGCCGATTCCAGTTTCTGACAAATCCCCTCTTCCGTTTCAGCAGGAGCCGCGCCGGGATATGGAACGGTCACAAGAATTATTTCCAGTTCAAATTCTGGAAAGCTCTCGCGACGCATCACGCCAAAACTGAAGATTCCCGCCAGAATAATGGCGATCATCAACGTGTTCATAGCGGCCGAACGGTCAATGGCCCATGCAACGATACGATTGATCACAGTGATGAAATTCCCTGACTCTTTATTCTGTTAACGATGCGTTTGTAGAGTCTGTCGTCGATTCTTCAGACGGCTCGGGGACAAACGCGACAGGCTCGCCGGTTTCGACTCCAAACAAGCGGCGTGTGACGACTACGGAATCCGCTGTTAGGTCATTCGATTGTGTATCAACCACCCAGTAGTATTGACCCTCAATCTCGACTGAATGCAGTGGGACTACCTGTTCAACTTTCCCATACACTCCCAGTTGCCGACCTTCAGGAATAGCGGGGGGAGCCGAGGGATCTACCTTCGGTGGATTAACGACATAGACTTCATGCGAGGACGTCAAACTGTGTCGTGGAATAAGAATCAGGTCTTTCTGATTTTCAACAGCAATCGAAAGCTCTACAAACATTCCCCGAACCAGAGCTCCAATCTCCCCCAGTCCCTCGGCATCCGGATTCGGCACTACCACTCGGACCGGTACTGTTCTTGTTGTCGCATCCAACCCGCGTCCGTCAAACCGGCTAAGTACACCGTCCCATTCGATCGTCAGACTTCGAGCACCTGAAAATGTATAGCTAACATCAACCTTGAGCGGAGGTAGCGTGGCTCCTTGAGAGTCATCCAGTTGATCAACACCCCCGAGAATCCACAGCAAATCATCCATTTTTAGATTCGCTCGAATCTCCCCCTGCTTGGTGTCTTCGATCGTCACCAGATTAGTTCCTGGCTGAGCAAAAGAATCTTCCTCGACAAGCTCTCTAATAATCACTCCATCGACTGGTGCTTTCACCGTGGTACGAGCCAGATCGAGATTCGCTTTCTGTAATGAGATTTCCGTTAGCTCTTTACTGCTCTCTGATTTATATTCCCGCTGGCGTGCCGAGTTAAGTTGAGCATTATATTGGACGACGGTGTTTTGAGCCGTCAGCTCCGCTCGCTGAGCTCGTTCCACATCAGAGATGGTGATAACATTGCTCGTCTCTCGCAGTTTCTTCAGTCGAGTATGCTCAGCAGCCGCCAGTTTCAAATCCTCGTTCGCTAACTTCAGAAGATCGGTAGCTTTTGTGATTTCTAATTTAGCATCTTCCAAATCGATTTCGGCCTGACGTAACTGCCGCTTCAATTGCTCGACGGCCAGCTCATAATCTTGCGGATCAACTCGAAAGAGCTCTTCGCCTTTTTTCACCTTACGGCCGGCACGACAGTTCTCTGACTTATAAGCAATGCGCCCACTGACCTGAGAAGCCAGCTGGATCTCTCGAAAAGGGACGACAACCCCATCGGCTTCGATCACAAAAGTCTGGGTGTATGGTCTTACCCGCGCCGAATCGACGAGTGGCACACTTTTCTCCAATTCCTCAGGAGACGCCACGGTCGGAGGTTCGACTGTGGCAAGCGCGACTAGGGCTAATACCCAGATGGCGATTGGAAGTACGATTCCCAATCCAATTTTCTTCAAATTCATCGTCTCGAGTTAAACCACCATAGATAACGAGCAGATTTGGATAATCATTAAACACTCATGAACCAGAAAGGTTGCGAAGTGCAATACAACTTCCTAACTAGACTCATTGAGGTACAGTTCAGTGTAGATTGCCGATGGAGAATTCAATAGTGGCAAAAACTCCACGAGCCCACGTGAACAATACAAAACTTTAGGCTCGAACGTTTCGAAGACCGTCTGAACCAGTTGTATTGATTATGCTGTCTGTCTAATTTGCGAGTTGGATTAGAGTACTTGCAAAATAGCATCACAGAGTTGCTCGACGTTGCCACTATTGAGGCCGGCAACATTGATTCGGCCACTACCAACGATGTAAATCGAGTGATCGTTTTTCAGTTGATCAACCTGCATGGCATTCAGACCGGAGTAAGAAAACATGCCTCGTTGCTGTTGGATAAACGAGAAATCAACCGGGCTGTTTTTGGCCGCCATCGTGTCGACAAACAGCTTACGTAAGCCGTTAATACGATCTCGCATGGCTGCGACTTCGGCATCCCATTGAGTAAACAGATCGTCGCAACCTAGTACCGTAGTCACCACCGCACCACCATGCTTAGGTGGATTACTGTAATTTGTTCTCACTGCTTTCTTGGCGTGACTCAATGCCGCAGTCGCAGCAGATTCGTCCTGAGCAACAATCGTTAGAGCTCCAATACGCTCACAGTACAGTCCGAAGTTTTTCGAGAAGCTGCTACAAACTAAAAACTCATCTACTTTATTAGCAAACAATCGAATCGCAGCGGCATCTTCCTGTAGTCCGTTAGCGAATCCCTGATAGGCAAAGTCGATCAGCGGCAGTACACCACCGGCTTTACAAGCGTCCGCAATTTGTTCCCATTGTTCCGGACTGGGATCAACGCCGGAAGGGTTATGGCAACAGGCATGCAAGCAAATCACATCGCCTGCTGGAATCTGAGCGATGCTATCGAGCATTCCCTGGAAGTCGAGTGCCAGTCCTGTATTATCCAAATAGGTGTAAGCCTCAACAGCCAATCCGGCACTGGAAAAGACGCCATTGTGATTAGCCCACGTTGGGTTACTCAGCCAAATCCTGGAAGCTCCCACTTTGTGCTTTAGAAAGTCACCGGCAACTCGTAATGCTCCCGTGCCTCCGGGAGTCTGTAGCGTCACCGCTCGTGATTCTTCGACCGTACCATCAAACAGGACTTTACGTACCAGTGGGCCATATTCCGGAAGCCCATCAATACCGAGGTAGGATTTACTGTTCTCTTGTTCCAGCAGCAGCTGTTCGGCTTTTTTCACACAGGCAAGAACTGGTGTGTTACCTGTCTCATCTTTATAGACACCGACGCCGAGGTTGATTTTGTTAGGGTTAGTATCGTTACGAAAAGCGACATTGAGGCCGAGAATTGCATCTGGCGGAGCCATTTCCAATGAACCGAACATCAGCTGAATCCTGTCAGGAGTGAGATTAAATGTGGGAATACCATTCGGAGTCATCCTCGCATGGCATCAACATCATTGGATGTGGTATGCTTGGCTCCGATTAACAGGTCAATTTTACCATCAATCCCCGAGTTCGGTAGGGTGACCCGATTCCCGCAATCAATAATTAGGCACGATTTCAAAGATGACCGATTGTTCGTTTTGCTTACCGCAAAAAATCAATGACGGACCGTTACTCACGAGTTATTCATTGCCCAAGCTCAAGGAACAAATTCAATATGAATGCCCTGTACTTCCAATTGTCTCTTTAGGAACGCCGGCAGATCTCATCGAAGACATGGGACCTTTGGTTCTGCCACCGCTTTATCATGAAGCCATGACCGCCGAGGTCAAATCCAGTTTATTGGAGCGTATTCGTCATTGCTTTCCGTACTATTGGGAAAGCGATCAACGCAAGTCTCTTGAAACTGACTTGCTGGTTGTTGAGATGCCTCGATTCGAATGGCCGGCTCCGGCAACAGGAAAAATCGTATGCTTTTCTGTCGATACTGCAGTCGAAGAGCATGGCCCACATTTGCCGCTTGCCACCGACACGATTCAAAGCTATGCCGTACTGGACCAACTGAAACGTCGTTTTCCAGACATTATGCTTGCCCCTCCTGTCGATTACGGACACCTTACTTGGGGACTACCCTTTGGTTTGAGTATTGATATCACTCCGGGATTACTGGTCCAGTATGTTGCGGGATATACCGATGCCATTATGAATTGGTTACAGCCTGCTGGGATTTATGTTGTTGATGTTCATGGCTCGATTGTGCACCGTGAAGCGATCCAGGAAGGATTGCGAATCAGCTCGTGTGACAACTATCGATTTCGCTGGCTTCATGAACCGTTAATCCAGTTTGCCGGTGAACGTGGTGATCAGCACGCCGGTGGAGTGGAAACGGCATTGGTCGAATTGATTTCGCCTAACTTAGTGGATGCCTCCTTATTCCCGGATGGGATCAATCAAATCAAAGCAGGTCAGATGTCGATGGACGAAGCGATTGAGTTATCCGCCGATTTACCAGCGTTTGTGTCTAGAGTTGAAGCGAGCCTTCAGGAAAAGCATCCACTCAACGGGATCGTTGGAGACATCGAAAACTACGAATACCTCGACGCTCAGGAAATGATGCAGCGGATGTGGAATGTAGCGTCGGACGATCTGAGGCAATTAATCAATTAGCCTGTCAGTCTTGAGCCAGCCAAATGCTTGGAGTCGATTGCTGTGTAGCTGAGATCATGGATCAAATTGTCCAAGTTCTAATTTGTAGATTGTTCCCTGATATCCAATGACGAATAACTCTCCGTCATGATCGACTCCGAACGAACATGGCTTCTCTGGGACCTTTCCGATAATCCAGGCATCAACTAACTTGCGATTCTTTTGAGTCATTGCCCAAATCGTTTTGGTCTCAAAGTCAGCAAAAATATACTTACCAACATAAGAAGGGCTCTTCGTTCCACGATATACATAGCCCCCGGTTACCGAGACACCGTGCTTACGGCGATAGGCAATGACAGGCGGCGTAAAGGTTTCTCCCTCTCGACGATATTGCTTTGAAAAGGGAGTGAAAGCTTCAAAGACATTCCATCCGTGGTTTTCACCTAGCCGCGGCATGTTTATTTCTTCGTAGAGATTCTGACCGATGTCTCCAACATACATTTCCTTGGTTTTCGAATCCCAACTAAACCGCCAAGGCATACGAAATCCATAAGCCCAAATTTCGGGTAAGATGCCCTGCCCCGCGTTCTTAAACGGGTTGTCGTTCGGGATCGCGTATTCCAATCCATCATCCTGATGATCTACATCAATTCGTAGAATCTTCCCCAGATGCAGGCTCAGGTTTTGTCCGTTGCCAAGTGGATCTTCCTGAGGACCGCCATCCCCTGCTCCGATGTATAGGTAACCGTCCGGACCAAAAGCTAACATGCCGCCCCAGTGCAGCACGGTAGGCTGCTCAATCTTCAGTAATCGTCGGGAAGCTCCTCCCGCATCTTTACTCAAATCAGCAACCGCTCTACGTTCGACAATGACAGGCGAGAAGATGTCATTTTCGCGGACATGGTAATTCAGGTAGTACTTACGGTTGTTAACAAAGTCCGGATGGAAGGCGAGGCAGAGTACACCTTCATAAGTTCCGGTGATCGCTTCATGACTAAGATCCGCCCACAGCTCCTTCTTGTCTCCTTCAGGCGTCTTCGTCAATTGATAGATCCGACGCGTCTTTTGTTCGACGATCATGTATGTATTCACTGCCCCCGGTTTGGCAATCAGGCAAACGGGATGATCAAATCGATGTTCATCGTCATGAATTGCGACGAGTTTAACCTGGTTCTTGATCGTCTTAAACTCATCAGGCATACCTGGATAGGCCACACCATCCTGTTGCTTTAAAGTGGTTAAGTATTCCACCAAGTCACCGAATTGTTGTTGGTTAATCACCTTATGTAAGTCTGCCGGCATCAGCGACGTGTTGACTCGCTGCTGTGCTTCAATGTCGTCCAAGGCGATCGTTACCGACTCTCCCTTTTCATTGATCAACTGCAATGCTTCGGGTGACTGTTTTTGCAAAACGCCTGTGATCACTTTCCCTTCGACGGTCGTCACTGCATGGCTGGCGTGGTCGGGGTGGATTCTAGCACTGGGTTCAAGAATCGACTGAATGATTTGCCCCCGATCGAATTTATCTCCAATGACCATCAAGTCAGGACCAGCTTTAATTTCCTTGCGGCCGACGTTGTGACATTTTGTGCAGTTAGCTTTTTCCGATTCAAAGACGAGCTTCCCTTTGACGGCATCTCCGCCCTCTTGAGCGGCAGCCGAATAACGAGCAATGATCTCTTTGGAATCTTCCTGTTGAGCGAACAGTGGTTGCGAGATGAAGATGACTAGGCAGAGCAGAGTGAGTTTGGTCATAGCGATCTGTCTTCAGTTGAGACTATTTGGCAGCTTGAATGATTAGAATCTCCCTAGCAAAGGCCGAGCGAGATTTGCCAAAGCTCTGGCCAGGGAAGATAACACTTCACGATGATCAAATTGTACCAGACAGATAATCGAGTCGCTTGTCTGGAGCTCTTCAGGCAGTACTATCAAAGACTTACTTCAGCAACTTCGAAACGTAGCATAAAAAAACGGCCTTTCCCGCCAAGGAAAGACCGTTTTTGAAAGTACCAGAGGTGGGAATCGAACCCACACGACCTTGCGGCCACGGGATTTTGAATCCCGCGCGTCTGCCAATTCCGCCACTCTGGCATGAATCTCAAGAGTTTATCCACCGTAGTGCTATGCACGAAGGAGGACCACTCTGGCTCATGTGTACCCTTGATTTTAGCTAAACCAATTCATCTGACAAGCAGTGCAACAAACGATGTTACTTGCGGTTTTCATAAGCAGGAGCATCATAGTATTCACGCAATCGATGATATTCCTGCGTCAGTTCCTGTTGCGTCTTCTTATAACGCATCTTTCCGTAGACGCTGGTCATCTCCTGAGGATCCCGCTGTAGGTCAAACATATTCCATTCATCTGTCGCTGGGAAATAGATCAACTTATGTCGATCGGTACGAACGCCAAAGTGCTGTGGCACTGCATGTTCACCAATTTCGTAGTACGCGTAATACAACGAATCCCGTTCCCACTGTTGGTCGTCACCCGATAACAAAGCAACTAAAGATTCTCCCTGAACACTGGCAGGAATTTCTGCTCCGGCAACCTCGGCAAACGTCGGAGCATAATCAATGTTTTGGATGAGCGTGTTTGGTTCAGAGCCGGCCTCAACCACACCAGGCCAACGGATCACAAATGGCATCTTAAAGGACTCTTCGAACATCCAGCGTTTGTCATACCATCCATGTTCACCAAGATAAAATCCCTGATCCGACGAATAAATCACAATCGTATTTTTGGCCAGATCATGATCATCCAGATATTTCAACATCCGCCCAACATTCTCATCCACCGCTCTGACC
>CALKCC010000287.1 GCA_938082855.1 uncultured Pirellulaceae bacterium
GTTCTTCAAAAAGACGTTTGACCGGGGAGATCTTAATAAAGATGGTTACCTAGAAGGAGAGGAGTTGGATATTGCATTCCTACATCCTGACAACTTTGCCGGTGCGCGATTTGACGCGAAGGAAGCCGCCGACGAATACGTTCTTGCGGTTCGTGCTGGCGGAAACGGTGATGTCACGAAAACGAACCTACTTTGGAAACATCCGACGAAATACACCGACCATATTGTTTCACCACTGGTCTCCAACGGCAGAATGCTGCTGATCAAAGGTGGTGGAATCCGGACCGCATTTGACACGAAGAAAGGTAAGAACATCGGTCGTCAGGCTCGCATCCAAAATACCTGCGAGTATTTCGCGTCACCTGTAGTGGGGAACGGGAAAATCTACGTTGCTGGTGAAAACGGAGTCGTTGTTGTACTTGAAGACAGCGAAGATTATCCAATTCTTTCAAAGAACGACATGGGAGATGCTATCTTAGCCACCCCTGCTATAGCTGACGGAATGATCTACATTCGGACTCGGTCAAAATTGATCTGTGTCGGAAACTAAACCATTGGATGGTAAATCTATTAGATGACTGACAATAACGAGCGCCTCGTTTACCTCTCCGGCCAGTTCGTGCCGGAAAGCCAAGCCAAAATATCCATCTTCGATGCCGCCGTGAACCTCGGTCATTGCGTCACTGATTCTTCACGCACCTTTCGTCACAAAGCGTTTAAGCTCAAAGCACATATCGCGCGACTCTATCAATCCTTAAAGGTTGCGCGAATTGATGCGGGGATCGACCCGGACGAAATGTATCGCGTAACGGAGGAGTTACTTGAACGTAATCTACAACTTTACGACGCGTCAGACGACTGTTGGATCGTACACAACGTTTCTGCCGGAATGTCGCCCATGGGCCCGAATCCGGAACAATCGTCTTCTGCAACGATAATGATTGCCAATCAACCTCTGATCCTTACGGGTTGGCAGAAGTATTACCATGTCGGATGTCACGCCGTGACACCGTTTAGTAGACAAATTCCATCCCAATCACTGGACGCGCGGATCAAAAATCGCTCCCGTATGTTTCATACCCTTGCGGAACAGGAGGTGAAGCTAGTTGATCCCGATGCCCAGAGTGTGATTCTCGATACCGATGGATTTGTAGCCGAAAACAAGGGTGGTAACGTATTCATCGTAAAGGACGGTGTCGTTAAGACTCCAACTAGCGTCAATGGGTTAGCGGGTATTACTAGAGAAACAACATTAGAGATCTGCCAGACTCAGGAAATCCCCTTCGAAGAAACTCGTCTACTTCCCTATGACCTCTATACAGCCGACGAGGTGTTCTTCACTAGTACGCCTTATTGTCTTATGCCGGCCACTAAATTTAATGGCCTACCTGTTGGCGACGGAACTGTCGGTCCAATCGCCAAACAAATACTTCAGGGTTGGCAAGAGTTGACTGGCGTAAATATTGTTGAACAAGCAGATTCGCAGATATAAGGGTCGTCATATTTCGCATGTCTGATCTAGATCCAACGTTTACCTCTGTCGCGCGTTCCATGGAACTTTACCATCGAGCCGAGCAAATCGTACCGGGCGCCACCCAGTTGATTAGCCGGCGGCCAACCCGTTTTGCCTACGGTTTTAGCCCGGCCTTCGCCCAATCTGCTATTGGCGGCACCTTTAACGATGTTGATGGAAACACCTTTATAGACTGGGTGAGCGGTATTGGCGCTATGATACTCGGCTATTGCGATCCCATCGTTGACGATGCGGTAAAACGCCAAATTGATACTGGCACGATGTATTCTGTCAGTCATCCGATCGAATTAGAGCTAGCAGAGTTGCTCATTGAACGGATCCCTTGCGCAGAAATGGTCCGATTCGCAAAAGGAGGCGGTGACGCCTGTGCAATCGCAATCCGCATCGCACGCGGAACGACTGGAAAAGATAAGATCCTATTCTGTGGATATCATGGCTGGCACGACTGGTATCTTGCTGCAAATCTTGCCGGAAGTGATCTAGATCCCCACCTCTTTCCCGGAATTGACCCCACGGGCGTCCCTTTAGCACTAAAGGACACGGCAATTCCCTTTCCCTACGGTGATCTCGATAGGCTTGAGGAATTATTAAAAACGAATTGTGATGATATCGCCGCCATCATTATGGAGCCATTACGAAGTGAAATGCCGCCACTTGGCTACCTGGAACGGGTTCGGGAACTGGCAACTGAATTCGACGTCGTTCTGATCTTCGATGAAGTCTCAAGCGGTTTTCGTCCAACGATTAGCGGCATCCAGCCTTTGGTAAAGGTCGAGCCAGACATGGCCGTCTTCGCAAAATCAATTTCCAATGGCTACCCAATGGGAGCTGTCGTCGGCACCAAAGCGGTTATGCAGCCCGCAAGCCAAATGTTCATCTCCAGCACCTATTGGAGTGATACTTTAGGTATCCGAGCCGCCATCACCACTCTGCAGGAAATCGAACGCCGCAAGACTCCGGAAATCATTCAAAACACTGGCCGACTGTTAAAAGAAAAGGTGACAGAGTTGATCACTAAGCATTCTGTACCGGCTGTGTGTGGAGGAGTAGATTGGCATCCCTATATTCGGTTCGATATCGGCCATCTTACCCCTCTGGTCAATACGCTTTTCATCCAGGAAATGGCAAAGCGAAGTGTCCATATGAATCTGTCTTTTTACATTAATGCCGCCCATGGGGATGACGAGGTCTCTACGACGCTGTCGGCGATCGATGATGTCTTTATGATTATCCGTAACGGATTGGACGCAGAAGTCATTCCAGAACTGGTAGACACGAACCCGCAAACTGATTCCTTTAGACGTCTAGTTACTTAGTAGGAGAGAAGCCATGCATTCCCTGCTAATCGTCGGAGTTGGTTCCATCGGCCATCGGCACTTACGTTGCTTTCAACAAACCGGACGCGTAGACGTCAGCATTTGCGACTCTAACCAAGCAATACTCAACCAATTGGCCGATCAATACGGCGTGTTTGACAAGTTCACAGACCTCAATTCGGCAATGGCGTCGCGTCCCGAAATCGTCGTCATTTGTACACCTGCTCACCTTCATATCCCTATGGCAACCACGGCAGTCGACGCTGGCGCCCATGTTTTAATTGAAAAGCCGCTGAGTACGGCGACTGAAGGAGTGGATGAATTGGTTGCAAAGGCTGCAAAACGAGACGTGACCGTCGGCGTTGCATATGTCATGCGACACCATCCACTATTGCTGGACCTTAAACAGGTTATCGAAACAAAAAGATTTGGACGCCCGCTTCAAGTCACCATGAATTCGGGACAACATTTTCCATTTTATCGTCCCGCCTATCGCGAAATTTACTACACATCCCATGAAACCGGTGGCGGAGCGATTCAGGACGCCATAACCCATATGGTTAACGCACTACAATGGCTCCTAGGGCCGACGACCGCTTTGGTTTGTGACGCGGCCCACCTCTCTCTTCCAGGTGTGGAGGTGGAAGATACGGTCCACGTATTGAGCCGCCACGGTGGAATTCTCGGAAGCCTCACACTAAATCAATTCCAGACTCCAAATGAAACTTCCCTAACGATCAATTTCGAACAAGCAACGGTCAGATGCGACCTGCACAATGGAACGTGGCAATATTGTACACAGCCAGAAGGCGATTGGCTTCCCGGCGGTGAATACTCACTCGAACGAGACGACCTATTTGTTTCACAGGCAAATGCATTTCTTGATGCTGTAGAGCAGGGGGGTTCACCCGCCTGTAATCTTCAAGATGCTAAACACACCCTGCAAACAAACCTCGCGATGCTTGCCTCCGTCCGTGATAAGCAGTGGTATCACATCCCCTAACCTTAGATAGATCAAGACGTACGATCATGAGTAAATCTAATCACGACCTATTCAACCTTGAAGGTAAAGTTGCCATGGTAACTGGCGGTACGGGATACCTCGGCACGGCCTTTTGTCAAACACTTGCGGACGCAGGCGCGACTGTCGTAGTAACTAGCAGAGTGCAAGACCGCGCCGAATCCGCTGCGGCACGTTTGGATGGCCCCAATCACCTTGGCATTACACTGGATCATAAGGACCAGGCTAGCATTGAATCGGCGATCGACACTGCGATCAAGACGTGCGGCCAACTGGATATTTTGATCAATAACGGGACGGCGGGAGCGCCAGATGACTGGACGACCGTCACCCAGGAACAGTTTAACGATCAACTGGCCAACGCAACTGCCTATTTCCTCCTTTCACGTCTCTTCCGCGAACATATTGTCAGTCGTTCGGCCCACGGAGCTATCGTCAATATTGGATCAATGTATGGAATCGTGGCGTCCTATCCAGATGCCTACGAGGACGTCTGCAATTACAGCCCCGCGTCTTATCACGCATTAAAGGGCGGTGTGATACATATGACCAGGCACTTAGCTGTCTACTGGGCCAAAGATAAAATTCGAGTCAATTGTTTAAGCCCCGGCCCATTTCCCAGTGATCGAGCTCCAGGCGAAATGGTCGAGCGTCTATGTACGAAGAGTCCCATGGAGCGAATGGGACACCCGGATGAACTTAAAGGAGCATTGCTCCTTCTGGCAAGCGATGCCGGAAGCTATATCACTGGTCAAAACCTTGTCGTCGACGGAGGCTGGACTGCCTGGTAAATCGCCACGCAACATTCGATTTACCCATCTTCAATCCGTGCATGCAAGAAGCTAATTCTCTCATGCGCAAATCGTAGCAGGCAGGCAATTTAATGCCGTTATACTTATCCACGCTGGTAACACTGGAATCGATGGCGTTTTTTGGCAAACAACCGCACTCTCGACTAAAATTGAGGTATGCGATCCATTCTTACCTACCTGTCGATCTCGGTCTTCCTTGTATGCTACATATCAGGACTACGAGTCTATGGGCAAATCGATGCGCTCGGGACAACACCTGAGGCACAACAGAAGGCTATTGATGCCCTTCGTGGAATACCGTCAAACCTACAAAAGAATAGAGACGGAACTGTTAGATTTGTCCGTTTCAGCAAACCCCACGTGCGTGACGAGCACCTGCAACACCTCAAAGCATTCAGCCAACTCGACTATCTAGCTGTTGTTACCCCAGAGATCACAGACGAGGGAATCGCAAACATCCAGACCCTTGCAAATCTCGATACGCTCATTCTTACCAATACCCAAGTAACAGACGTTACCGGGAGGCTACTTAAAAAGCTCCCCAAACTGAAAACACTCTACCTCGACGGGACAAAAATTACAGATGTAACAGCCCCAACTATCGGGACTCTCAATTCACTGGAACATCTTTCGCTTAGTTCCACCTCAATTACACCTACGGCACTAGAATCGCTTAAGAACTTACCCGAGCTCAAAACACTGTTCCTACAACATTGTTCTCTCAACGATGACATCTTCCCGATTCTCGCCCAGTTTCCGGCGCTGCAAAGTATCTACCTGGATCACACCGACATTACCGGTCAAAACCTCGGCAATCTTTCGACGTCAACAACAATTAGGACATTGTCATTTGCGCATACGCCGTTCTCCCCTGACGCTCTTAGCGACTTCAATCCATCGGACTCATTAACGGATGTAATCCTTTGGAAGACGTCTGTCACGGCCGCGACGATACCGGAAGACGTTCCTCCCTCCTTACGATCACTTCTAAAACTATCGCCAACGAATGACAATTCACTCAGTCCATTTCAAAAATATACACAGGGCCTTCCTTTACGTACCATTCCCCAACAGAAACAACGCGTCCCAACGTCTCAAACGATGATTTTGGATGCCCCAACACGTTTTGAAGACATTGGTAGTGAAACACCAGACTTTCAACGTCACGTCATTCCGCTATTAGGGAAACTGGGCTGTAACGGCCGCGCATGCCACGGCTCTTTCCAGGGACAGGGAGGCTTTGCACTCTCTATGTTTGGATATGACTTCCAGAACGATCATCGCGCCTTACTTGCCGAGGGAGAAACGCGAGTGGTCCCTAACGACCCCGACAGCAGTTTGGCGATTTTGAAACCAAGTGGCCACGTCGACCATGAGGGTGGCTTACTCTTAGAAGAGGATACCTGGCAATTTAATTTGTTGTATTCTTGGATCAATTCCGGCGCTAAGACAAATGCTAATCCACATGAACTATATAAAGTCGAAGTCGAGCCTGCCGAGGTTTTGTTTCACGATCCGATGGCACCGATCACCATAAGCGTTAAGGCATTCTGGCTTGATGGTACAGTCGAAGATGTATCAGCCTTAGCACGCTACTCAATCATTGATTCATCTGTGGCTAAAATGAAGAACGGAAACTCCCTTGTTTCTCTTGCACCGGGAGACACACACGTAATCGTGTCGTACGACAAAGCAGTCGTTTCTGTTCCAGTCCTTCGGCCTCTCCCAGCGACCAATGAACTGAAGGTGGATCCGACTAAAGGCAATCTTCCAGTTGACCGACACATTAATAACAAATTACGGAAGCTAGGAATCGTACCGTCTCCAAACTGCACAGACACCGAATTCTTAAGGCGTGTTACTTTGGATCTTACAGGCACGCTACCCAGCATTCCTCAAATACGAGAATTCGTCCAAAGCACATCCACCACCAAGCGTTCTGACCTTATCGAGGAATTGCTGGAGACTCCGGCTTATGCAGACTGGTGGGCAATGCGAATCACCGACCTCACCGGCTGCAACTCTCAACATCTCGGAAGCACGGATATGAATTCTCCTGCGGCCGGTCAATGGCAACGATGGATCCGTGAGCGTGTATACGATAACGTGCCGTGGGATCACATTGCCGCAGGAATCGTTCTTGCTGACAGTCGCGAACCAGGCCAACCCTACGACGAATACGCGCTAGAACAAAGTCATTACCACACTCCCGACGGCGACACTGCCTGGTCTGCTCATGACAATTCAATGCATTACTACTGGGCACGAAGCGACTTAAACACCGCCGAGAACAAAGCACTTAATTTCAGTTATGCATTCATGGGCGTACGTCTTCAATGTGCACAATGCCATAAACATCCGTTTGATCAATGGTCCAAGCAGGAATTCGATCAATTCACGACACTATTCGAACGGGTTAAATGGGGAGTAAACCCAGACACCAAGGACACAAGGGATGCCCTTTTAAATCGCCTAGGTGTTCCCCACAAACTCGACACTGCCGCCTTACGTCGGCAAATGTACAACCGAGTATCTGCAGAAGGTAAACCTATTCCCTGGTTCGAATTGCGAATTGACGCACCCAGCAACGAAACGGCAATTGCCAACGTCCTTGGTTCCAAACCATTTGATGCCAATCAATTCAGTGATCCCCGCGAACCCCTATTTGCGTGGTTAGTAAGTGAAGACAATCCGTATTTTGCGACTGCATTCGTTAACCGTGTTTGGGCTCAGTATTTTGGAACGGGCATTATCAATCCAATCGACGACCTTAGTGCAGGCAACCCACCGAATAACCGCGAACTTATCGAGTACCTCGCTCGTGGCTTTCGAGAAAACGGATTTGATATGAAATGGCTGCATAAAGAGATTACCAATAGCCAAGCCTATCAAAGAAGCTCTAAGACTAATCAAACCAATCAAAACGATGGCAAACACTTTAGCCATTCTCGAATTAGACGATTACCAGCCGAAACTCTCATTGACGCGATGGAAATGGCGACGGCTAAGTCCGTTGAAAACCATACATTCCTCACTAACACCAAAGATAGGAATATTCGCGTCCACCCTCGAAGTCTATCACCCAACACAACAAAGTACTCGTTGATAGTGTTTGGCAAGCCGACTCGTGCTACCAATTGCGACTGCGAACGCACGGATAACCCCACGCTATTACAAAACCTTTATGTTAAGAATGACCGTGAAGTATTAGAGATGATCGAACGCAAGACTGGTTGGTTGGCAGAGGTAGCTCAACGTAGCGGCCTGGAGTTAATTTCCGAAACTGGACAGGGAGTTCAGATAGCCGCCAAGCCCACTATTCAGGCTCGCGTTAAGTTGTCCACCGCCGACCTGGTACAAGAGGCCTATTTACGGACTTTAAGTCGTGACCCCACTACCAAAGAATTACAATTCGCTGTGGAACATGTGAACGAATGTGAATCTGTTATCGAGGGATTACGTGATCTTCTCTGGGCGTTAATCAACACTCAAGAATTCATTACGAATCACTAAGAAGGGAAAATCAGACGATGCACTTATCCTTATCAAGACGCGATGTCCTGAAAACAGCTTGTGCCGGTCTCGCGATTCCCCTCGGACTTCCGTCGCTTCTCCCCGCAAACCGCACCGAAAATGCTCCCGCCAAAAGCGTTCTTTTCATCAATCTCATGGGCGGGCCATCCCATCTAGACACTTTGGACATGAAACCCAATGCCCCCGTCGATACCCAAGGGAGCTTTCAGTCCATCCAAACCAAAATCCCGGGCTTGATTGCGTGTGAGTATTTACCGAAATTCGCTGCTGCCGCCGATCAGTACACATTGCTCCGGGGAATACACCATTCCGTGGGGGACCATCCTCAGGCTCAGCAATACATTGCAAGTGGCAATCGACCAACTCCCAACTTGAGGCATCCATCTATCGGCTCTGTAATTGGGCACGAATATCCAGGCTCAGGGACTGTTCCACCATTTATCGTCGTCCCTAGAAACGACTGGCATGGAGGTTATCTCGGTGATGCAAATGCTCCCTTCAAAACAAATGACTATCCAAACGCAAATAAGCCGTTCGAAGTTCGCGGCATCTCCCTACTTGAAGGCACAACCATAGAAAAGGTTACGCGTCGAAATCGGCTCCTTACAAATCTGGACACCCGCTTCAACACGTCCTCTAACAACAAAGAACTCCGGGACGCCATGAAGACGCTCAGCAACCAGGCGAAACGGATGATCAGCTCACCGGAAACCCGAGAGGCATTCGACTTAGCTCAGGAACCGGATTCTATCCGATCGCTTTTTCCAACGGATGAACTCGGCCAGGGACTTTTCCTTGCCTCTCGTCTCATAGAATTTGGCGTACCCTTTGTTTCCGTATCACATTTCGGCTGGGATACGCATCTAAACAACTTCACAGGGCACCAAAAACTGATTCCGGCTCTTGATAATGGTCTAGATGCCGTAATGAACGCCTTAAGAGCCAAAGGACTTTTAGAGCAGACATTGGTCGTCGTTATGGGAGAATTCGGGCGAACACCCAAGATTAATCAAAACGTTGGCCGCGATCATTATCCACGCGCCAACTTTTGCATTTTTGCTGGCGCGGGCGTCGTCAAAGGTCAGCTTCTTGGTGGAACCAATGACGCAGGTACAGCCCCTGATGACGGAACTGACATCACCCCGGACGATATCGCAGCTACGATTCTGCATCGCATGGGGATCGAACCTGACAAAACATATTACACCTCAGCGGGACGCCCAGTAGACCTGATCCCCGAGGGGCGTGTCATTTCTGACATCTTCGCGTAAACTAAGAGAATTCCTCGCTAATCCATCCCCAACCGGTATTATCACGTGAATCCACGACAACTTTTGGTATCCCTCTCGGCATTACTATTTAGTATTTCTGCTCTTGCAGGTGCCGACTATCTACAGGCAAACAAAACCGCCCCTGTCTATCAATTGAAGAATCTCCGCTTAGAAGCGGACCGCTTCGGCGGCGAATTAATCATCTTCGACTACCAACTGGTACGAAAAGGGACTGGGTTGGCTAGGATCGGCGGCAAGACAGACAAGGGACCAATCACCATTGCAGCATCTATCCCATCTGGGCAGGAAACAGGCACGATTCAATTGCAAAGTTTTTTCCCTTCCCGGGGCAATAACACACAACATCTTGAACTCTACCTGTATCAGTCAGTCAGCTTTATTAAAGGGGGCAGCGCCCATATGCTGCTTTCGAATTCCGTCCGACTCGGGAATCCCGGACCTTCCGTCTCGGGCAAAGCTTGGACCAAGCAACAAGAATCGGATCATGCAGAATACGTCCGCATCATGAATGATGACTCTGCTCACAAACCTGACAAATCATATCCAGTCAGCGTAAAGTTGCCGGACGAGCATCAGTTCGTACCTAACACGGCCCATCTGACTAAAGGCACTAAACTATTCGCCTGCTACCAGGACGGTTGGTATAACCTGACTGCCATTTCGGAAAATTCGGATGGGACGGTCAACGTTCGATGGACTAAATATGGTCCTTCTTCCGATTGCGCAATCCACCGGGGCGAATTGATTATCGCGGATGAACAATTGGCCAGCCTCGAAAAGCACGCAGCAAACAAATATCCTCCCACAGAACCGAATATCATTGGCACTAAAGACCCTAAGATGATTGCCGCTCCCGCGACCACCTCCGAAGGCAAGCCAATCAAGCGATATGCTGTGTCGATCGATGTACCAGATGACTCAACGCTGGTTCCAGAGGACCTACTCATCAAGGAAGGCATCCCACTTCAAGCTTGCTATGCAGGAAAGTGGAATCCAATTACCGCTTTGAGCCAAAACGACGATGGTACCTTGTACGTCCGTTGGAACGACTATGGTTCCGCCTTTGATTGCAACATGCTTCGCAGCGAGCTCATCATTAAAAAAGAACTCGTTACCAAGATCAAGACAGACCCAGACTATAAACCTGGCATTCCCCCACTCAAACGAAAGTCTTATCCGATCAGTATTGTCGTACCCTCTGGGTCCGAATTAGTTCCCAAGGATGCTCGAATTCCCAAGGGCACAAAGCTTCAGGCCTGTTGGGCTGGGAAATGGAACCCAATTACCGCTCTGGCTGAAGCCGGTGACGGGACTCTCAACATTCGCTGGGACGATTTTGGGTCCGGATTCGATTGCAGTATGCTACGTTCCGAATTGATTATTAAGACCGCGGATTTGAAAGAAATCAATGGGAGCTCCCCGCAGACACCAAATGCATTTCGTACATGGACAGATTCGACTGGTAAGTTCACCGTTAAAGCAAAGCTCAAAAGCAAATCTGCAACCGAAGTGGTATTACTTACCGAAGATGATCGCGAGTTAACACTACCTATCACAAAGCTAAGCGTCGAAGATCAACAGTTCTTAAAGGCAGACGAGTCTGACAACCCGTTCAAGTAACGGTCATTTTCACGCTACCTGCGTTGGTAAAACAGCACTCCACTACATCGCCAGTTTCTACGGGAATTAGCGCCGTGGCAGACCCCGGTATTACCATTTCGCCGGCAGCGAGTTTCTGGTCACGTTGTTTTAAGTGTCTAAGTAGAAACTTAAGCGAGTTCAGTGGACCACCCATAATGTCTGCTGCTACGCCCGATGCAACCAGTTTTTGATTCTTAAATACGGCCACACCTTCCAATTCCCAGTGAATCGCTGTGGCATCTACAACATGGGATCCAACAAGCTGCGCCGCATGGATGCCATTTGAACAAATCAATTCTTGTCTCGTTGGCGGGCTAAAATGATAAGTATAGTTATGCAATTCAATCCCTGGGCGAATGGTATCGATCGCGTCAATCAATTCCTCATCCGACGCTGGAACGTCATATAGGTCACGCTTGATTGTGATAACAAATTCCGGCTCGATTGCCAGATTGTAATAATCCTGAGCCTCGACAGAATCCTCTTCGGACAGCTTCCCCGGCGTCATTAAACGTCCGTAAATGGGCTCATCAAACCCAAATTGCTCCCTAATGGCGGCGCTTGTACAACCAACTTTATATCCATACGGTTGATCACCGTCCTTTTCTCGAAGTTTCAAAAAGGCCTCTTGGCATTGGTACGCCTGCTCCATCGACAGTTCTGAAATATCTTCCAGCTCAAATCTCACTTCGCCATCCTTAAAGTACTGATAAAAGGACTTAGCAATATTTTCGATTACATCCATGGAAGTCTCGTCGACGAAAGTGGTAGAAGAATTGGTGACAGCTCTAGAAGACTTATGGCGGCAGTGCCTACACGCCTATAACAATTCGCTGATTGGTTCGCCGTTGGGCAAGAGTGGAATTGGGCGACCTTCCCGAGTGACTGTATGCCATGAAGGATCAATACCCAAAT
>CALKCC010000288.1 GCA_938082855.1 uncultured Pirellulaceae bacterium
CGAAGAAGTTTTTACAGCGGTCTGCAATCTTCGTACTAAGCTCGAGTTCTTCGACGGCTGTACGGGTTAGCAGAGTCATCTTGATTTTGATCAATCGGTATTGATCCAAATCAGGGTCGTCTAAAGGATTGGACTCCAACTTAGCTAATCGGAATTCCTTGTCGACAAAATTGTCTTCGTTGACGATCAACAATCCACCGGACCGAAGATCACTGAGGTTGGTAACCAGAGCCGCTGGGTTCATCACGACAAGCGTGTCGAGTTGGTCACCAGGGGTGAAAATGTCTTCGGATGCGAATTGAACCTGGAAACCCGAAACACCAGCTCGCGTTCCTCGTGGAGCTCGAATTTCAGCTGGGAAGTCAGGGAAGGTCGCCACATCGTTTCCGGCTAAAGCGGAAGTGTTGGTCAGCTGAGTCCCGGTGAGCTGCATACCGTCACCGGAGTCACCGGCAAACCGAATGGTTGCGCGGGAAATGTTTTCTACTGTTGATGCCATTGGATCTTATTTAAGTGAGCTTAATCTCAGGGGTTAATGGAGTGCTGAAAGAATGTTGGTTACAGGCCAATCAAGAGTCTCGAGTGATGGAGAAAATGAAGCTGCTTCAAAGCAGTTTTTTGGCTATTCGTTGATTCCCACTCCGTATTCTATAACCGTGTCTAATGTTTGATAGGATGCAAATTCAGAGCATAAAAGTAATTGGCTCTATATCTAATTGGTGCCTTTTGAGTCACCCATTAGGCGCATAAAGTTTACACCATATTAATTGAAATTTACCACCCCAAGGTATTTGATAACACTAGTGACTTTGAATAAAAGATGGGTTTTTGGCGAATGATTTTTTGCTCGTCCTTGAAGATGAAAAATAGATTTCACCGTCATGGAATTAGCACAGCTAATGCTGCGAGGCTCGACTGTCTGGAGAGCGTTTTAGGAGGGCTTTTCGTAGAATTTTGTCAGGTCAATGGAGTCTCTGGAATCGTCTTCCATCAGCTTTAATCGTTGGGTTATCTGATCGACTTTTCGCTCCAGTAATAGTAAACGATTGGCAGAGTCAGCTTCCTTTTTGGGTCGAGGTACTTTGGGGTAACCAAGTTGTCGTTGCAAGGCAGCAAAGAGGAACATCGGTTCCTTTTGCCGATTGGCCAAAGCGATTCTCCCTTCCTGCTCGCCAAAGAGCATGGCCTGTTCTGGTTGAGCACTATTAGCACCACGGGAGTTTTTGTTATTCAGATGCCAGCTACGCACATAGATTAGATCAGCGAGATCGATGATACCGATTTGTCGGCGAACAATCAGGATCCACTCTTTCCAATCCGAATCATAGATAGGATCTTCACTGATCGCTTTCAGGCCGGCATCATATTTCAGTCGATTGTGGCATAAGCATTCGAGTTGAAACATAAAGAGCCCCGTGCGGGTTGGGGATTCCGCTCGATACTTGGCTTCGCTTTGGAGTACCTGCACAGCCGTTCGCAGATCAAATTGCCCATCGTCACTCTCCGCTTCCTGCATGAGATAGGTTTGGAAGGGAGTGAAATAATGGTTCAACTGCTCCATGGCTGGGTAGATGGTGCCACTGTGACAGAGTTCAGACAGCATATAGTCGAGCGCCATCGGCAGTTTAGTGGTTGCCAGGACTTCATCCCGTACCTGCTGGATCACATCCTGCAGAGGAATGCTCTGAGGCAATCGTTCTCCAACAATTTGGAAAAAGTAGGCCTGTTCGATGTACTCTTCACGTTTGAGCATGGATTCTTCAACTAAGAAATACAGACTTCGGGGCTTAATTCCGTTGTATTTGGAATAATCGGAACTCCGAGAACGATCACAATTTGCTTCTCATTATTCTACCTGTTAGCCCCTCAGCAAGAAGTCAAAGGAAACCTATAATTTGGTAATAGATACTGATGCCAACCGAGTCTGATTTCAGTTCTCAATTTGACGCTCGTATGAAGGAATTAACAGCAAATGGCTCCAGAGTTTTCGACTGTTCAGGAAACTGTTGATGCGATTGCCCGTGGCGAAGTCGTAATTGTCGTTGATGCGGAAGATCGCGAAAACGAAGGCGATTATATTTGTGCTGCGGAAAAGGCGACTCCGGAATCCATGAATCTGGTTCTAAGCGGAAGAGGAGATTTCTGTCTGTCCGTTTTACCTGAAACTGCGGAACGACTGGAGCTTGCTCCCTTAGCCGATGCCAACAGTACACCGCTGGGTACGGCGTTTATGACACCACTGGATCACCGAGACTGTCGGACCGGCGTGACCGCAGATGAGCGTTGCTTAACGGTGAAGACGATTGCAGATCCTCAAAGTCGTCCCGATGACTTTGTCCGTCCCGGTCATGTTCATTTGCTGGTTGCCAAACAGGGAGGTGTTTTACGTCGGGCTGGGCATACAGAGGCCAGTGTAGATTTGGTACGAATGGCAGGGCTTCAACCGGCTGGCGTTCTTTGTGAAATCCTGGATGAAACCGGAAATCGGGCATCGCGTGATGGATTATTGAAACTTGCTCATGAGCAGAATCTTAAAATCATCTCCATCGAGCAACTGATTGCTCACCGGCGAGTCAGTGAGAAACTAGTTCATCGAACAGCCGAAGCGAAGCTTCCAACCAAATATGGTGACTTTGACATTATTGTCTATGGTGTGGACTTTGAAGACGTTGAGCCGGTTGTGATTCGAATGGGTGACTTAGGTAATTCTGCTGAGGCGCCATTAGTCAGAATGCACTCGAGCTGTTTTACCGGAGACGTCTTAACAAGCCTTCGTTGCGATTGCGGCGACCAACTGCACATGGCTTTGGAGATGATTAGTCGCGACGGTTGCGGCGCGGTAGTTTACCTGCCGCAAGAAGGTCGCGGCATCGGGTTAGCCGAAAAGGTGAAGGCCTATTCGTTGCAGGAAAAAGGCATGGACACGGTGGAAGCGAATCACGCTCTAGGGCATGCGGCTGATATGAGAGACTATGGCGTTGGGCTGCAGATTCTTAAGGACTTAGGACTGACTCAATTGCGATTACTCACGAACAACCCGAAGAAGATTGAGGCATTTAATCTACGCGGCTACAACGTCCAGGTGGTGGATCAGGTGCCGATCGTCGGTGAAATCCATGAGCACAACGAAAGATATCTTGAAACCAAACGTGACAAGATGGGCCATCAATTGCCAGGCTAATTAGTTTTTTTGAGGCAGAGCTTCAAGAGCTTTCTTGATGGCAGGCTTGAGAGCTTCAACACGATGGTCAACGGCTAGAATCTTTCCATCCGCTCCGATTACCATCATGGTGGGCAAGGCGGCAATACTGCACGACTCGGCAATTTTCTCAGCGTCTTTACCAATCACGTTGGTCCAGGGTAGCGGGTTATTTTTGAGAAAATCAGCTAACGCTCCCTCTTCTCTATCTAGATTAATCGCCACGACGTCGAAGAGTTCACGATCGATCTCTTGATGTATTTTTTTAACGTTTGGAATCTCTGCCAGACATGGTCCACACCAGGTGGCCCAAAAATCAATCAGAACGACTTTGCCGCGATAGGAGTCCCAGTCAATCGGTTGTCCGAAATCTGTAAGGCCGGCAATCTCAATCTCCTTGCCAACCAATTCTGAGGCTTCCGGTTTATTGGAAGCAGCTTTGACGATACTTTGGCCGTATTTTGCCAGTCGTTTGAAATCACTACCTGTAAAGAGCTCGCCAAAGCGTTTGTATTGTTCGACTCGGATTTCAAAAACATCAGATTGATTAATGGCGTGGACAACCGCAACAGCCATTCGTAAGTGCTTTTCTTTGAGCTCTTGTTTACTCAGATAGGCATGGGTGTCATCAAGCAGGGGTGCGACTTCAGCCCATTCCAAGTCATCAACATTTAGGATCCGTTGCTCTGTCTGGTGGAATACTACTAACGCTTGAATTTGTTCGCGGGGATCATCTTTCAATGAGGCTACAAACGCCACAAGCAGTTTGTCCAGCTCCTCATTTCCAAGTCCAGCTTGTTCATGCAGGATAGAGCAGGCGGTATCTGCGGCAATCGTGTGGAATTTATCAGATGCTTCCATGGCGAGTAATCGTTGAGAAGCGTCCAGCACTGCTTCAGCAAAGCCAGGGCGTCTACGAATCGTTTTCACTTTGTCTTGCATATCGAACAAGTAATCCACAAGTTCGAGCTTATCTAAATCCGCTGGCGCAGAGTAAGGATTCCCTTCAAGGAGTTTGTTAGTTGGCTCTTCGACTTGTCCAGGTAAAGCGTTCAGAATTGTAGTTGCGGCGAATTGAAACGTTGAAGGAGCAATCAACTGACTGTTCTCGGTTGATTCAGGCGTTGGACTTTCAACGGGCGTTTCAGTTGGTTCAGTAAAGATCGCTTCCAGCTCTGCTTCGAGGGTCTGAGCTCCCTGAATTGTCTTCAGTACTTTGCCTTCCGGATCGAGAATGATCATCGTTGGGATGCCTGAGATTCCACAATAGATGGTAGAGGGCATTGTCCATGAGGCGTCCACAGCTTCATTGTTTTCCAAAACTGCAGGGTCGACTTCAATGTCATCAATAATGACTGGCCACTTCAGACCCATATCGTTTTCAACGCGAGTGGCTAGAAAGTTTTTTAAGTGTTCACGATCCCCGTCGATGCTGTAGCCAATAAATTTCAAATTTTTGTCGGCGTACTTAACTTGGAGTTCTTCAATGTGAGGGATGGCCGCTAGGCAGGGGCCACACCAAGTAGCCCAGAAGTCAATGACTACATAGTTACCTTGCAGAGAGCCCCAATCGAACTTTTCACCCTCCAGCGTTTTTGAAGGCAAGGCCATCGTTGAGCCAGGGAGATTGACTCGATTCGACGTCTTGGTCAATGCATCGGTAACGATTTCGAGCTGTTCTTCATCAAGCACTTTGGCTGCCACGGGCAGGGTAATGTCAACTATCTGGGTAGTGAGATCTTTATCTGCATCCGCGACCTGATCAACGATCGGAATGAGAGAAAGTAAAATCGTTGCATTCATGCGTTCATGTGAGAACAGCTCTGTATAAGCTGCAAGCACGTCTGCTTTCGTCTCTGCATTCGTATCTACCAACACGGCTCGGAATTTATCAATTAGTTCGAGATCGCGGATCAGGATCTGGCCGATTAGATTTTCGAGTTGACTGGAAGTTTGTGACGCCAGTTCTGTATCTTCGAGGTCTTCGAATGCGACAGCAGTCTTATCAAGAACGAGTAGTGCAGTTTCTGAATCTTCGACACGTTGAACGATGTCAATCAGCGTACGGATTGTTCCAATTCCTCGGTCCGGATTGGCAAGTACTTTATCGACAGCCTCCAGAAAGGCTGTTTTGTTTTCCTCGGAATTCGGAGCGTTGACATAGTTATTTGATTTGGGATACACCTCTGATTCATCAATGGCTGGTTGTTCAAGCGTTGCCTTGGCTTCCAATGCGATCGAGACGACCTGACTCTCTTTAAATCCGTTGGCGATCGTCAGCATCAGTTCATTACCCTGCTCCGGATCGATTTGCACGAGCATTAATCCGATACCCTGTAACACGGCAAAGACTTCTTCGTCATCCTGATTTCCTTCAATCCAAGTTTCGACGTCTTTGGAAATTGCCGCGATAGCAGCGGTAGCGTCACCACTTCCCTGAGCATCCAGTAACCGTTTGTGTGTAGCTGTCTGGAGTCCCAAAAGTCGGCCGTTTCTGGCAACAAGCTCATCTTCCTCTGCGGACATCGCAGCCGTCATTTGGCCGAGGCGAGCGAGCGCTTTTTTGTCACCGATTTGCACCATTTGACTGAGTGCTGTGTACTTTGTGTTATAGGCGTATAGCTTTTCAGTTTGAGACAGATCATCTTTGCTGAGCATCAAGTCACAAAGCTTATCGACTTCAGGTGCAATGGTTGCTAATAGCTGCAATTGTTGCTGCTGATTTTGAGCGGCACGTGGTTGGTCATTAAGAATGGTGATGAACTGCTGCAGTGTTTCAATACTTGATTCCGCTGTCGGTACTGGCTCACCAAGGCGGTTGGCGAGTAAGCCGATCACACTGGGAGGTGTGTTGGGCTGCAGAGGTGGAATATTGGGTTGCGGCTGAGCTTCCGGCGGTTCGTTATTCTGTTCGGCAGTTGAGTCGGAATTTGGATTTACCGGGACGGTGATTTGGTTTGCACTGTCATTCGCATCATCCACTACAACGAAGCCATCGTTGGATTGGTTAGCGGATTCTTCCTCAGAACCACACCCTGTTAAAAAGAAAAGACCAGTGAGACTGGAAAGTAGCAAGGTTGGAATCCATTTTGTGGTAGGCATATCGCACCTATTTGCGAAAGAGTAGCAAGACAGAGATATCGTATTCGCTCGCCATTGTAGAACATTCAATGGGTTTACGGTATCTCGATTCTAGCGGCTGGGACAGTGGAAGTGGCTCAGGCTTCAAAGTAGCCCACAGGTCACTTTATTTAATGTTCTTCAAAAACATTCGGATCAAAACCGAGTTCTGAACCCGGTACAAAAGCGACAATGGTCTCTCCCGCTTTAACCTTGAGTGGGTTCTCGACAGTATTGATATTCAAGTTGTTGTTAGAGTCTACGGTGAAAAAGAGAATACAGTTCGAACCATTTCGTTCAATAAACTGTTCGTAGGTGAATTCGTCGCTAATTCTTGTAACTTTGAAGGTCCCACCATCACGCACTTGTTGACGCATTAAGTTGTGCGTTATTTGAGGGTGACAAATCCAACGCCCGGCGGCATGTCCTCCCTCGCTCGACCGACGACCTTTTTTGTAGTCCCAGGGTGCAATTCGATAGATGTTTTGGCGTCCGAAAATACTGGAAAACTCCTGCATCGTTAACGCGTTGACTTCATCATTGGGGGTTACCGCCAAAACGCGGCCAATCCCACTCAAATCGAGTTCTTCCTGGACGTAGTCTGAAAGTACACTGGCGCATTCGGCTGGGACGCCAACCATACGACATTGGCTCCAGTTAGTAAAACTGGTATCCAGCATGAGTACGTTATGGCCAGTTTGTTGTAGGGCCACCGCAAGATCACGTGCCCACTGATCTGCTCCGGCAAAGAGGATTCCTTGTGGATTGGTTTCGCTGAGTCCGAGTAACCTAGCCAGCGGAGCAGCTCCGAGCCCATAAACCGCAACTGTTCCCACGATCAGGATAAACGTTAGCGGGACAATTTTGGCGACTAATGCCGGATCCATATCCATGCCTGTCACCTGACCTAATTCCAATGCGAAAACACTGGCAACGGCTGCTGCCACGATCCCTCTGGGAGCGAGGAATGAGAGGAATATTTTTTCGCGGAAAGATAAATCTGATTTAATCGTCGAGATAAATACACTTGCCGGCCTGACGACAATGATCATCACTGCCAGAAAACCTAAACCCTGCCATCCAACTTCTGGAATCTGAGCAAGATCGAAGTTGGAACCCAGCACGATAAAAAGACTGGAGATGAGAAAGACACCGAGGTGTTCTTTGAATTCGATGATGTGATGGATCGAAACTTCTTTTTGATTGACAAGTAAGATTCCCAGTACCGTGACCGTCAGTAGCCCGGACTCTTCCTGAATCAAGTTGGAGATTCCAAACGTCCCCAGAGCGACGGCTAGAAAGACGACTCCATGGAGATAATCAGGAATCCAATATTTACGAGTGAATAGCAGGAGCAGACGGGAGGAAATCCAAGCAATGACCAATCCAGTGATGATGGTAACTAAGAGAGCCATAATGACGCTGATTAAAGGCTCTTCTTGATTGTAGTTTCGAATGAATTCGAAGACCAAAACGGCTAACACTGCTCCGATTGGGTCAATGATGATCCCTTCCCATTTGGCAATCGAGCCCATCTTTTTTGATGGATGGATGTGTCGCAGAAGTGGGATGACCACCGTGGGGCCGGTCACTACCATGAAGGCTCCAACCAAGGCAGCCAGGTTCCAACTGCCAAAGTCGGCTACGTAATAAACAGCGATCGTAGAAAGCACCCAAGTGACGCCTGCTCCGATCGTGCAGAGCCTGAAAGTCGCACTACCCGCTTCCTTTAATTCACTAAACCGAAGAGTCAGTCCGCCCTCAAACAGGATGATGGCGACACAAAACGAGACCAGCGGTAACAACAGTTCGTTAACATCGATTTCTCCAGAATGCGTATCAGCTATAGGCTCCGGAGGATGATAGGGAGAACCGTCGTCGTTGACAGCGGGAAGCATTCCTTCGTCGTCCTGTTCCTGACTGACAGAGGTATGTGCTTCACCACTGGAAAGAGCTTTGATCACAGCCGTGGGTGTAATGGCTTGCCCTAAGAGGATTCCAAACCCTAAAAGAAGGAGGATCGAGGGCAGGCGTAACCGCCATGCTAACCACTGAGCCGAGATGCCGAGGACTGGCACACAGGTCAGATAGATCATGTATTGATGATGATGGATGAAGTTTGCGATTTCTTCCAAGGAACAACCTCATGGTAAAAAAGCGAAAAAACGCCTGAGAACCTTCGAGTCTGACGGTTCTCTATTTCTTACATCCCGCGTGCTATGTTAACCAATGTACGTACCATCACGCCACTGGCACCACCATCTATATAGGATTTCGCCGAATCCGCAAAGGCTGGTCCGGCAATATCCATATGCGTCCAGGAGGCGTCCCCAACGAATTCCTCAAGGAATTTGGCTGCCGTGATCGCTCCGCCCCAGCGGCCCGCTCCAATATTTCGTAGATCGGCGATTTTACTCTTAAGCTGGTCACTGAAGTGAGGAGTCATGGGAAGTTGCCAAACCTCTTCACCTACTTCGGCCGCAGATTGAATGATTTGATCACACCAGCTTTGATCATTGGTAAAGAGTCCGGCAATGTCCAAACCTAAAGCAACGCAGCATGCTCCGGTTAAAGTTGCCAGATCCACAATGTGATCAGGTTTGAGGCCGAGTGTCACATCCAATACGTCAGCCAGTACAAGTCGGCCTTCGGCATCCGTATTAAGTACTTCGATCGTCTTTCCATTTCGAGCGGTGAGTACATCGCCCAATCGGTATGAATTACCACTGACCATATTCTCCACCAGACCAACCAGGCCAACGACATGGCATGGTAACTCCATCTCTGCGATTGCTTTGATCGTTCCGACTACCGTCGCTGCTCCGGCCATATCGCACTTCATCGTCTTTTGGCCTTCACTGGGTTTGAGTGAAAGCCCGCCACTGTCGTAGGTGACTCCCTTACCCACAATCGCCAGACTGGGATTCTCTGAGTCTTTGCCCGTGTATCGAAGAATAGCCAAACGTGGAGCTTTGTCCGAACCCTGAGCCACGCCCAATAGCGAACCACAGTTTTCAGCTTCCAATCGTTCCTGATCCCAAATTTCGACGCTGACATTTTTTAACTGCCCCAGTTCAGCGGCTTGTTCAGCAAAGGACTCTGGATAGATGTAGTTAGGAGGTTGGTTGACGAGTGTTCGGGTTAGGTTGACTCCCGCGGCGATATTTTCACCTGCGGCCACCGCATCTGCGTTCGTCGAGGCCCATAGGATTTGTTCGGGAGGATAGAGGCTCTTTGTCTTCTTGTGCAGATCCTGTCCCTGACTTCCAACGACACTTCCAGCTACGGCAGATTCAAGTGAGGCAGATTCTAATTCCGGGAAATAGAACGCGACGGAGCTTCGTTGTTGGTCGGCAAGTATCTTTGCCGCCGCTCCAGCGGCTTTAAAACAGGCACCGGCGTCAGGAGTGTCTCCCAGACCGACGGTGACAATCACGGGAGCTTGAATACCGGTGGGTTGTAGCCAGGACGTTGTGGCGCCAGCTTTAGACTTGGCCTGTCCAGAATCCAGCAAGGCTTGCAGGCCTCCACTGGTCGCTTCGTTCAATTCGGCTGCAAAGCCGGTTAGATCATTTCCTGAGAGGCCAATGACGATGGCATCGGCCTGAACATCCTGAATGGATTCAGAGGTAAGGGATGTAATCATAGGTGCGCGTCCTTGTTGCACAACGTTATTGAAGAAAAGCGATAATCCAACTCTTCGTGAGCATGGATTACAGCAGACTATTCTACTGATTTTCCACAGTCTGTGCTGATGGAGGAGCAACCTACATTTGGAATTTCGGTGGACTTGTTATGATGGAATACAACTCGCTGGGCAGTCCCTGTTGTTTTATTAATTCAAATACCTCGAAATATATGTCCGTGAAGAACTTACAACGCTGTGTTCGTGATTTGGAATCAGCAGGCCGTCTAATCAGAATTGATGAGCAAGTCGATGCTCAATTGGAGGCGGCCGAAATTCACCGCCGTGTTTTCCAAAACGGCGGGCCGGCTCTGCTCTTTACCAATGTCACAGGTTGTCGTTTCCCGATGGTTTCAAACTTGTTTGGAACACTAGAGCGAAGTGAATTTATCTTTCGAGATACGCTGGCTCAGGTAAAGCGGCTCGTGGCAGCCAAAGTGGATCCATCTAGTGTCCTACGACACCCGCTGAAGAATCTGGGCTTGCCGCTTCAGGCCTGGAAGATGCTTCCCAAACGCCGGCGAAGTGGTCCGGTGATGTCTTCCAACTGTCAAATTACCGACTTGCCACAACTGAAGAGTTGGCCAGAGGATGGCGGAGCATTTATTACTCTTCCACAGGTCTATTCAGAACATCCGAATCGGCCTGGAATGATGACAGCAAACTTAGGGATGTATCGAGTCCAGATAAGCGGTGGCGATTATCTACCCGAGCAGGAAGTTGGCCTTCATTATCAAATCCATCGCGGGATTGGGGTACATCAGCAAGCGGCGATCGCTCAGGGGAAACCGCTGAAGGTGAATGTATTTGTCGGAGGCAGCCCGGCAATGTCAGTAGCTGCGGTGATGCCGTTGCCGGAGGGGATGAGTGAACTGACGTTTGCCGGAGCATTATCGGGAAATCGGATTGGTATGATCCAACGCCAAGGGCAATTACCGATCTACGCCGAAGCGGATTTTTGCCTAGAAGGCGAATTGATTACAGACGCTGTCAAGCCAGAGGGTCCGTTTGGAGATCATCTCGGTTACTACAGTTTGGTCCATGATTTTCCCGTCATGAAAGTGAACAAAGTCTGGCATCGCAAAGATGCAATCTGGCCGTTTACGATTGTGGGACGCCCTCCCCAGGAAGATACTCGTTTTGGTGAACTGATCCATGAAATCACCGGTCCAGTCATTCCGACGGTTTTGCCGGGCGTCCGTGCAGTTCATGCGGTGGATGCTGCCGGTGTACACCCGTTGTTGTTTGCAATTGGGAGCGAGCGGTACACCCCGTATAGTTCTGAAGATCGTCCTCAGGAGTTGTTAACTCAGGCGAATGCAGTTTTGGGACAGGGTCAGCTATCACTGGCAAAGTTTCTGTTTATCACCAATCACTTTGATGATGAGTCACTAGCGATTGAAGATTCACTCTCCTTTTTAAAGCATGTGCTGGAACGAGTGGACTGGACGCGAGATCTGCATTTTCAAACGAAGACGACGATCGATACGCTGGACTATTCCGGGACGGGAATCAACCAAGGTTCCAAGGTGGTTGTTGCCGCGGCAGGTAAGGTGAAACGTTCATTACCGTCAACCGTTCCGGCGGACTTGCAACTACCCACAGGATTCTCCGACCCCTGTGTTGCTCTGCCAGGAGTGATGACAATCAAAGCTCCACCAGCGAAAGAAGATTACGCACAGGATGTAGAACGGTTTTGTCAAAACTATGATCGTCAGGCAGAGATCAATGATTTTCCAATGGTGGTGTTGGTCGACGATGCACAATTCGCCTCATCCAATCTTGGTAACTTCCAGTGGGTCACTTTTACAAGAAGCAATCCTGCTCAAGATATCAATGGAATTGAAGCCTTCATTGACATGAAGCACTGGGGTTGTCATGGCGCCTTGGTGATTGATGCTAGGATAAAGCCGCATCATGCACCACCGTTGATCGAAGATCCCACGGTGACGGCGAAAGTGGACGCGATGGCAGCACAGGGTCTGGCTGTTTCTAAATATCTCTAATCGCTCGAGCCCAAAACTCTACGCGTTAGACTTCACTCGCTTGACTACCACTATCGTGGCATCTTCATCGATGAGATTGAGAGTGAGTTTCCGTAGACGTTTGATCATGCCTTCAGCAGTCAATCGGCTACCCTTACCAACCGTACGTTGAATCTTAGAGATTCGATCCTGTTTCGAATTGCCTTCAATGGCTTGAAACGCACTTTCGGTTAACAGGATCAGGAATTCGCCTTGCTGCGTCACACAGCACTGATTTTCATATTCCCCATAATCCATCACTCCCAGTTCCGGCCCAGACTCGTTGGCAGCCAGTTCCTGAATTCCATCGGTTGTGACCTTTAAGAGGATGCCGGACCCGGCGTTGCTAAAGGTGACCTGAGGACTGTTCTTATCCAGTGACAGCTGGCAAAGATCAGCAAATTGATCACCAGTACACCCACGCCACAAGTATTCATTGACTCGCTCTAGCGTATCTGCCGGAGAAAGCAGTTCCTGGGAAGTGGCTCGTACACCGGTTTGGATGACTGCAGCAGTTAAGGCTGCTTCGATACTTAAACCCTGAGCCTGAGCGACAGAAATATCCACACCGTGGGTACCGGATTGCCAATCGTAAAACGAATGATGTACTGGGGCTTCCGGGTTTATCCAACCTTGAATATCCCATCCGTCTATTTCGAAATGAGTCTGAGCGAGTCGACTATGTTGCCAACGCTTCGCCAAATCGGCCATGTCGTTGTGCTTTTGCGAGTTTGACGGAGCGAGCCTACGAGTTAAGTAATCCACAACGCGATCGGCGATCACTTCACACAAGGCACTGCGTTGTTGAGTGGCTTCCAGTTCATTTTCGAAGGCAAACCACAGCGTGCCCATAGGGATGTCATTGGAGATGAGTGGTACGCAAATGCCGGCTCGGGCGTCGGCGGGCGCATTCCAGTACTCCATGCGTTGTGGACTTTCCAGTGTGACTACATGCCCTGTCAACGCTTCTAAGTCAGCTGTACTGTATTGGAGGTTGCGAATCTCATCTGCTTGCTGGAATCGATCTGATTGGGAACATTGATCGATCAGGATGAGGTTTTGAGTTTCATCATCGAGTAGATAGATGGCAGTCCAGTCAGCAGATAATGCGGTCGCGGCGGTTGCAAGAATCTGACTGACTTGTTGCTTTACCTGAGACTCCAGGCCTTCAATCGAAACGACAGGTGCACCACCTTCGAGTAACAACTCGACGTCTGAGAAATCTAATTCGGCGAGCGGTTTCGGTTCCACGGTTGTGGTGGAAGCAGTGTCAGAGAAGATTCTTAGTTGAGGCGTAGTCATGGGAGGAGTTACTGGTTAATAGGATATAGGTGCTACTAATCACTCCTTGATAATGAAACTCTAAGCGAATCTGCCAAAGTTGAGTTACCGAGACTTCCATGACCGGTATTGATGTAAATCGACTCAACGTTGTTTCTTTCGTTACGATGAATCCCCTCAGAAGTAGGATTGTTAAGATTCGTGGTACCCGTCTTTGGGTGAATCGAACTAACCGGAATAATCGGCCGGCATAACCGTTACAACCAATTTGTGAGATCATCGGGAATCGTTCAGAGCGAGGCGTAGGAGGTGGTTGACGCGACCAATTATTAGCCTAGACTTAAAACTTACCCTCGCGGGTGTGGCGGAACTGGCAGACGCGCATGGTTGAGGGCCATGTGGGAGATAATCCCGTGGAAGTTCGAATCTTCTCACCCGCACTATAAAAGCCTGATCGTTTACTATTCTCAGTAACGGTCAGGTTTTGCTTTGCGCTGTCCTCGATAGGCTTTATAGGTGCCGTTGGGTGCTGAGGCGGATGGCTGGGATTGCGCACAAAAAAACTCCAGCGGTTGAGCTGGAGTTTTAATGGTTGTTTGAACAAAGCCATTGGATAAGCTTTGAATCTGTCTGGCAGATTAACGTTTCGAGAACTGAGTTCCTCGACGAGCACCGTGCAGACCAGGTTTCTTACGCTCGCTCATACGTGAGTCTCGAGTCAGGAATCCACCGTCTCGCATCGCAGGGAAATGCTCTTCGTTGTGGCTGATGATCGCTCGGGCAAGTCCCATGCGAACGGCTCCGGACTGACCGGTTGTTCCGCCACCGTTACAAGTGCAGATGACATCAACACTGTCAGATTCACCAGCCGATTCCAGAACTTCCTGGATGGCACGACGATCCTTCTCGAATTTGAAGTATTCGTCAAATGGTTTCTTATTAATGGTGATTACACCTGAACCAGGACGAACGCGTACACGTGCGACTGAAGATTTACGTCGACCGGTGCCAAGTGCGTCACCGTTGAACTTGCATTTCTTTACTACTGCTGCCATCGTTTTTATTTATCGAGTCGTTAAATTGGTTTGAAAAAATAAATGCGAACCGAGCTGTCGGTTAGCCCAATTCTCGTGGAGTTGGGTTTTGTGCCTGATGAGTGTGTTCACCACCGGCAAATACCTTCAGTTTACTAAGCATGACACGGCCCAGCTTGTTCTTTGGAAGCATTCTTCGAACGGCTTCTTCCAGAATCAGCTCAGGAGCCTTTTCCATACGCTTTTCAGCTGTGATCGATTTCTGACCGGTGTAACCGGTGTACCAGGTGTAAGTCTTTTGTTGCCATTTTTTGCCGCTGAAAGATACTTTTTCAGCATTCAAAACAACAACAAAGTCACCGGTATCTACGTGAGGGGTATAAGATGGCTTATCTTTACCCATCAAAATCACAGCAATCTCACTGGCCAAACGGCCAACACTTTTATCGGATGCATCTACGAGCCACCAGTTTTGGGTGACTTCGCCAGGTTTAGCCATATAGGTCTTTTGAGCGACCAACGTTCTTACCTCATTTATAGTAAGTACATAAATATGTGGGGAAACAAGCGATTCTAACCCTGCATTTTCTAGGTCACAAGGGCTAAAAACACCAACGATCAGCCTTTTTATCGGATTCTCACTAGCCAGTTAGAGATGAAATCTCACCAGATCCGAATATTAGGGCAATTGCGGTGAATTACTTACCGTCTGCCTTCATATCTGCAGTTGGACTGATCGTCCCCAAACATTTCAGTTCATCCCAGTTCCTTCTAGTTTATTCCAGTTTATGAAGGATTGTACTGACTATATATACATACAAATTGCTTCCAAATAGCAGACGGGACCATAGGAATTGAGGGCGAAATGAGCAGGTTTCGCAGGGAAGATATTAAATAGTCGTAATAATAGGCAATCTGGGATAGCGATAAGCCTATCCAAAATGTTCTATTGGTAATCTAGTGATAGTCAATTGATAGTTTAAGGCGAGTATAATGACTCCCTTAAAAGACCAATAATCAGCTATCTTATCCAGTAATCAACAATCCATCTTGGGTTCTATGAAATGCAGTAAGGACTGTATCGTATGAACTCCACAGTGATTTTGAAGAATTAGCAATCATGAAAAAAGTCGCAGTTGTTAAAGAACAATTTCCTGGTGAACGCCGAGTCGCACTCTTGCCGGAAAACGTTGAAAAATTAATCGCCGCTGGTTACGAAGTTGTTGTCGAACAGGGAGCTGGTGAAGCTGCTGGAATTGTTGATCAAAACTATGCCGACGCTGGCGCGACAGTCGCTTCTCGTAGCCAACTGGCCGGTGCCGATGTGCTGGTTCAGGTACGAAGCTTAGGCGCTAATACGGTTAATGGTGTAGAAGATTTAGAGCTCTTAAACGCAGGCCAATTAGTAATTGGTATGTGTGATCCGCTTGGAAATGCTGAAGCAATCGCTGAATTGGCTCAGGCTGGTGTCAGTCAGATTGCCTTGGAAATGGTTCCTCGAATAACCAGAGCGCAAAGCATGGACGTTTTGTCTTCGATGGCCACGATTGCTGGATATCGCGCTGTTTTACATGCAGCCTATCAGCTTCCCAGAATGTTCCCCTTAAATATGACCGCTGCCGGGACGCTATCGGCTGCACGAGTATTTATCATCGGTGCGGGTGTGGCAGGATTGCAAGCGGCGGCGACAGCCAAACGATTGGGGGCAATCGTCAGTGCCTATGATGTTCGGCCGGACTGTCGAGAGCAGGTCGAGAGTGTAGGGGCAAGATTTGTCGAGCTGGAATTGGAAGCGGAAGATGCGGAAGATGCTGGTGGATATGCCAAAGAACAGACCGAGGATTTTCTAACTCGACAACGCGCCTTCATGGCCGAAGTAGCGTCAGAGCATGACATTATCATCACAACCGCCGCGATTCCGGGTCGACAGTCACCGTTGCTTTTAACAAGCGATGCTGTGCATGGTATGGGGCACGGTTCTGTTATTGTTGACCTAGCTGCCGAGCGAGGTGGGAATTGTGCTGAAACCGAAGCAGATCAGACAATCGTCGTGGATGGCGTCACTATCATGGGGCCGACAAACCTTCCCTCAGAAATCCCCTACCACGCAAGTCAGATGTTCGGTAACAACGTCACAAACCTGTTACTCCATCTAATCAGCGAAGAGGGTGAAATCGAGCTGGATTTGGAAGACGACATTGTGGCTGGTTGCCTTATTTCCAAGGAAGGTGAGATCGTCAATCAACGTATTGGCGACCTGCTGGGCGTAGCTGTCGAGATTCCGGAGACATCACAGGAGTCCGAGGAGACAGAAAGCTCCAACGATGATGAATCATCTGATGATGAAATCGTTGAACCGGCCGAGGCTATGACGGAGGTCGAACCAGCTTCTGAAACGATCGAAAGTGAAGAATTGGCAGAGTCTCCGGAAGTAACCCAGGAGCAGGAACCGCCGGCTGAAGATTCGCTAGCAGACGCCCATGAAACCGAGCTAGTTAATGATGAGGCGGAATTGAGCCTGGCAGTGGAAGAAGAGCCGTTGGACGCTTCCGTTGAGGAGGAGGACGAGCTAGTCGAATATGAAACGGAAGAGGATGGCGAGGAAGTAGCCGAAGAGACAGACGAAGGTTATTTCGAAGAAGACAGTGAGCCGGAAGAAGGTGAGCTTGAAGATACCGAGCAAGAAGACGTAGATGAAGAAGACGTAGAGGAGCTGGAAGAGCTAGAAGAGTCGGATGACGAGTCAGGTGAAGCTGAAGACGAAGATACCGAAGACGCTGACGAGTATGTCGAGTACGTTGAGTACGAAGAAGACGCCGAGGAGTTAGAAGAGTCGGAAGACGAGTCAGACGAAGCTGAGGATGAAGAAGCTGACGACGAGGAAGCCGAAGACCAAGATGCCGAAGATGCTGATGAATATGTCGAATATGTTGAGTACGAAGAAGAGGCAGAGGAAGAAGACGCCGAAGATGTCGAAGAAGACGCAGAGGAACTAGAAGAGTCAGAAGAAGAGTCAGACGAAGCTGAGGAAGAAGGCGAGGAAGCTGACGAGTACGAATTGGAAGACTACGACGCTGCGGAAGATTATGGCGATGATGAAGAGCCGGATTTCGACTTCAGTGACTATGAAGAATAATAAGGAAGCCTGAAGAGCTTCTGTGATAACAGCAAAGGATATCGTGTAACACGGTATCAGGTTTTATCTTTTGAAATTGAAAGTCCAATGAACAATCTAAGAAAGATCAATTGGGTAAAGTGGCTGGGTTTGTGTGTCATGCTGTTTGCAGGCATGCTGGTTGCTCAGGAAAACCTTGAACAAGTTGAGTCGCCTGCTCCTGAGGAAGCCGCGGTGACTACCAGTGAATCACCGGCCCCCGACTCTGTTCCTGATGAACAATTGTCAGGATTAGAAGAGGAAGCTGGTGAGGAAGAGACGGAGGCGGCAAGTAGTTTCACAATTGACCGCTACGAAGCATTGATGGCTGGAATTGCCGTTTTCATTGTTTCTGTTTTTGTCGGTTTCGAAGTCATTACCAAAGTCCCTCAGACTCTACACACCCCACTGATGTCCGGCTCGAATGCGATCAGCGGAATTACAATCGTCGGAGCGATTTTAGTTGTGGCAGATTGTGTTGACTCTGGCGATAACCTGGCGTTGTTACTAGCTGGTTTAGCGATCGTGCTGGCAATGGTCAATGTGGTCGGTGGATTCGGAGTGACACATCGTATGTTGAGTATGTTCTCTTCCAAGAAAAAGAAGAAAGCAGCTTAGTTTGACGACAGGCACCTAAGCCTGTAACTCAAAGTTTGTTCAAGCAACAAGTGAACCGTTTAACGGAATACCAATTATAGGATTACCCATCGTGGTGGAATTAAACACAGTAATCTTTGATGTACTTTACCTCTTAGCGGCCATCCTCTTCATCATGGGGATCAAGAAGATGGGGCATCCGCGGACTGCCGTCATGGGGAATCTGCTGGGCGTGGTGGGTATGTTGCTGGCAGCCGGCGTTTCATTTTTGATCACCCTTGAAAATGAAGCGATTCAAAATAGTTTAACGTTGCCCATCGGGACAATTGTCGGCGCTATTTTCATTGGAACGCTCTTTGGAACGGTCTTAGCGACTCGCGTGCAGATGACTGAAATGCCTCAGTTAGTTGCTGTGTTTAACGGCGTGGGTGGTTTGGCATCAGTGCTGGTAGCTGCAGCAAGTCTCATGGCGACCAAAGATAGCTCTATTCCCGTGGAAGTGGTCGTCGCCGGCGGCGTGTCGGGCCTGATTGGTGCCGTCACGTTTGTAGGTAGTGGAGTGGCTGCCGGTAAACTACAGGAATTAAACTTCTTTAAGAAACAGCTTCCCATCCCTACTCTGCTTCGTCACGTCTTAAATCTGGCGATGTTAATCGGATGCGGTTGGTGTGTCGTCGAGATGATTGATACAAGTAATGTTCTGCTCTACCTAGTGATTTGCATATTAGGTTGTGCGTTAGGGTATACCCTGACCACTCCCATTGGTGGAGCAGATATGCCTGTGGTGATCGCGCTGTTGAATTCTTATTCCGGTTTAGCCGCTGCTGCTACAGGTTTTGTTGTCGACCAGCCAGTCCTCATCATTTCGGGTTCTCTTGTGGGAGCTTCTGGAATTATTTTGACAAGCCTGATGTGTAAAGCCATGAATCGCTCGTTATTGAGTGTATTGTTTGGAGGAGGCATGGCAGCATCCTATGAACAGGATGAAGGTATCTATGCAACGGTTAAACGTACGACTGCGGAAGATGTAGCGATGATGGTCGACTTTGCTGACAGAGTCGTCTTTGTACCGGGCTATGGAATGGCAGTCGCTCAGGCACAGAATGCAGTTAGTGACTTGGCTGCCATGATCGAAGAACGAGGTGCCACGGTTGAATATGCGATTCACCCGGTCGCAGGGCGTATGCCAGGTCATATGAACGTGTTGCTAGCTGAAGCCGATGTGAGCTACGAGCAGTTGAGAACATTGGAAGAAATTAACCCTGACTTTGACGAAGTGGATATTGCGATTGTTCTGGGAGCCAACGATGTGGTTAATCCGGAAGCTCGCAAGGAAGGCACTCCGGTCTCTGGCATGCCAATCCTGAATGTGGATGAAGCTCGTCAGGTGGTCGTTATCAAACGAAGTCTGAGTCCCGGTTATGCTAAGATTGCAAACCCACTGTTTGCTGCAGATAACACATCGATGTTATTTGGTGACGGGAAGGCCGCGATCCAGGATATTTCAGCTGCCCTTAAAGAGTTGTAATCGACTACTGGCGTCGAGATTGAAGATATTCGATGGCCCGCTGTAAATGGGGGTCAACATAAGAGTCGTCCTGATCTTCAAATTCAATTGACGTGACTTCAGCGTTATCCTCTGGTTCCTGCTCTATGCCCGCTGGCCTAATGATGAACCGATCTCGCTTATCCTTTAAGTAGTCCAGTCGCTGTTGTTCGTCTAACGTCATTTCGTATCCATCATTTGGCCGGACACCCCAGGGCTCGTTTTCGGCCATCTGGTCAACAGGCTTTGAGCGATGGATATTGACTCCACTGGGTCGTACATAATGAGCAACGGTGTACTTGATGGCATGTCGATCACCCGTACTGTCTAATTCGACCACATCCTGTACCGACCCTTTTCCATAACTTCGCTCTCCGATTACCAATGCTCGCGAATGATCTTGCAGGCAAGCAGCTGTGATTTCGCTGGCACTGGCAGAATCTCGGTCAATGAGCACGACCATGGGAGTCGTCGCATCCACCGTCGCATCGACAGTGCTCGAATACTCTCGGTTCATGTTCTTGTCACGATACTGGACTTCAACGACGTTGGCCTCGTCAATAAATAAGTCACAGATGGAAACAGCAGAAGAAAGCAGGCCTCCGCCATTACCGCGAAGATCTAAAACGATTCCGGCATACCCTCCCATTTCCTTGATACCCAAAATGAGCTGTTTCACTTCCTCGGTCGTGCGTTGGCCAAAGTCTGTCACATGCATATATAAGATGTCGTCGGCAGGTTCAGGCAGACTGTGATTCCACTGCCCAATTTCATTGCGCTGATATCCTCTGAGGGTACTGGTACGAATGATCTTTCGTGTGATTTCAAAGTCGAGTAAGTCGTTTACTCCTTCACGGCGAATGGTGATATGTACCGAGGTGTTTTCAGGTCCTCGTAATAAGTCCAATGACTCATCCTGAGGAATATCTTTCGTATAAAGGTCTCCGATTTTGACAATGATGTCTCCGGCCTGCAATCCTTGCTCTAATGCAGGGCTTCCTAGAACAGGAGTGATAATTCGAAGCTCAGTTGAATCGTCAACGCCTTCGATCTGGATGCCTAAACCACCAAATTCCTGATTTAGAATGGCATCCAATCCTTCGTATTGACGTGGGGGAAGGTAATTAGAATGTTCATCCAGAGTCGCCATCATGCCATTCATGGCACCCTGAAAAAGAACCTCTTGATCGACCTCTTCTACATATCGTTGCCCCAGCACTTTGGTAGCACGCTCATAAAACTGGGCGTATTGATTTTGAGGTACTTTCGAATAGCAGATGATCGACAGGAGCATGGCCGCTGTAATAATCATCACATTGCGAGTAGGCATAAGGGAGTCCAAAAGCCAGACAGAGTGGTGAATTGTAATGTCTCGTCATTGTACACAACCAGCGTGCAGGACTTTAAGTAACTCGAAGGATTTCTAATCGCCTTCCAATAACTTAGGATTGTAGATGCAAATCACTTTTTAACTGAGAGTTCAACTCATGAAGATAATCAATCTATGGTCTGTGGTTGTTGTATTGACCACCACTGTATTTGTTACCCTGCTCGGCTACGCCCAAATTCCGAATTCAAAACCGGTAGAAGGCTTGCAGGAGAATACGCCTTCGACCACCGTTCTTCGCGGAGGCAGGATTGTAGTATCTCCGGGACAGGTAATCGAAAACGGCGATGTGATCATTCAGGATAATCTGATCCGTAAGGTAGGAGAGAATCAACGGATCCCCGCCGGTGCGAAGATCATCGAACTCGACGGAAGGACAGTGTATGCGGGATTTATTGATGCCCATTCGCCAACGAATGTCGATCGGACGCCTGCATCCAACGGTGCTCCTTATTGGAATGACACCGTAACACCGCAACTCTCAGTTGCCGATGTCTATCAAGCGGATTCCGGCGTGAATAGTCAGTTTCGTAGTCAGGGAATTACCGCGCGAGTGGTTGCTCCGAGCCGTGGAATTATCCGGGGGACGGGTAGTTTGGTGGCCACAGGTACCGGTGGAAATGACACAGCGATCTTAAAGGCAGACGTCTTTCAGCATATCCGTCTTACTGTGCCTCAAGGGCGAGGAAGGAATCAATATCCCAATTCACCAATGGGGGCAGTTGCCTTAGCCAGACAGTCGATGATGGATGCTGCCTGGTACGCTAAAGCCTGGGAAGCTCATCAGAGTAATCCCAGTAATAAACGTCCCGAACGTAATGATGCTTTGGCAGCGTTGGCACCGCTATTGAACGCCTCTCAAACGGCGGTCTTTGTTACCAGCGATGAGCAGTACTTCTTAAGAGCAGATCGATTTGCTAAACAATTCGGTTTAAAGGCCCTCATGGTAGGTTCCGGATACGAATACCAGCGATTGAACCATGTGGTTGGCACTCAACGTTCTATTATTCTGCCGGTTGATTTTCCTCAGGCTCCGAATGTTGGGAGTATTGAATCTGCTCGGGCCGCGTCACTGGAAAGTATGATGCATTGGGATCTTGCTCCGGAAAATCCGGGAAGACTAGCCAACGCGGGAGTGAAGATTGCTCTAACCTCCCACGGTTTGAAAGACAAAAGCGACTTTCTTAAAAACGTTCGGCGGTCCGTGCAGCGAGGGCTAACAGAGCAAGCCGCCTTAGCTTCGCTCACGACTGTCCCAGCGGAATTGGTCGGAATGGGTCACATCTTGGGCAAGGTGGAAAAGAACTGCCTAGCTAACTTAGTCGTTGTATCCGGCAACCTGTTTGAAGAGAGTAGCAAAATCGACGAAGTCTGGGTGGCCGGTGAGCGTTTCGAGTTCTCGCCGGCTCCGCTTCTATCGCTAGACGGAAGCTGGAGTTTAGAAGGTGATTTAGAAGGATCGGAATTAACTCTCGAACTCAGCGGAGAAGGGCCAGGATTAGACGGGTCCATTCATATTCATTCAGGACAAGAAAAGACATCCGTTGCGTTGACCAAAGCATCTATTCGGGACACTCGTGTGAGCGCTGTTTTGCCGGGAGCCAAATTCGAAAAGGAAGGGGCTATTCGATTTACGCTGACATTTCTCGATACAGAGGCAAAGCATGGAGTTGGCGAGTGGGTAGCTACAGATGGCTCCTCGGGTAAGTTCACGGCCAAATTGATGCAATCAGAAAAGCCTAAAGATGATGGTGAGAAGCAGGCAGAGGATAAGCCCAAGGCAGCGGTAACTGCTTCATTTGACGTCAACTATCCGCTCGGTGCTTATGGTCGGTCAACACCACCATCCCAAGCTGGACTCTTGTTACTTACAAATGCAACTATTTGGACTTCTGGGCCAGAGGGGACTTTGGAAAACGCCAGCATGCTCATTGACCGTGGCAAGATCGTTGCGGTGGGACAGGAATTGAAGGCCCCACGAGGTGCCACTGTTGTTGACTTAGCCGGAAAACATATTACCGCCGGTATCATTGATGCCCATAGTCATATGGGAACGGATGGTGGAGTGAATGAAAGCGCTCAGGCAATCACCGCCGAAGTTCGGATTGGAGATTTCATCGATGCGCACGATAAGACGATTTACCGTCAATTGGCTGGAGGTGTTACAACATCGAATATCCTTCACGGATCAGCCAATCCGATCGGTGGACAGAATCAGGTCATCAAGTTGCGTTGGGGGGCCATTGGCGAAGACTTAAAATTCGAAGGTGCTCCTCTCGGCATTAAATTTGCTTTGGGTGAAAACGTCAAGCAGAGCAACTGGGGTGATGAATACACCACTCGCTATCCGCAGACTCGTATGGGCGTTGAGCAAATCATACGGGATGCATTCCTTCGAGCCCGTCAGTACAAAAAAGACTGGACTCAATGGAACGCCACGAAACGGGGTGTGCCTCCACGATATGACTATGAATTGGAGGCGATCGTCGAAATCCTGGATCACCAACGTTGGATTCACTGTCACAGTTACCGACAGGATGAAATCTTAGCCTTGCTGCGAACGCTGGAAGAATTCAATGTCAGAATTGGCACCTTACAGCACATCCTAGAAGGTTACAAAGTCGCGCCGGAAATGGCGGCTCACGGAGCAATGGGATCTACTTTTGCAGATTGGTGGGCCTATAAGTACGAGGTTATTGATGCGATTCCGTATAACGGCAAGTTAATGCACAAAGCGGGAGTGGTCGTCTCTTTTAACTCGGATGACAGGGAGCTGGGAAGACATCTAAACCATGAAGCTGCTAAGGCTGTTAAATACGGTGGCGTTGAGCCAGACGAAGCATTGAAGTTCGTGACGCTCAATCCAGCCAAGCAATTGAGAATCGATCAGTTTGTTGGTTCGCTGGAAGCAGGAAAGCATGCTGACTTTGTAATCTGGAGCGGCGATCCGCTGTCGGTGTTTAGTCGTTGTGAACAAACCTGGATTGATGGTCGCAAGTATTTTGACCGTCAGGAAGATATTGCATCACGCTCCACTTTGCTGCAACGACGTAATACTTTGATTCAGAAGATTCTTGAGTCAGGCGAAGAAATGTTGCAGGGAGTGACCGGCACGGATAAAGAGGCTGACTTGTGGCCGCGTGAAGACGTGTTTTGTCATACGCATCGCCATAGCAATGTTTGCAACCATGCCGGACAACAGGGGCGGTTACAACAATTGATGGATCTCATTAACCAGGAACAACGTGAACAGCAAAAACAGCAAGAACAACTACAGCAGAACGCTGTGCAGCAGAATGCAGAAGGAGAGTAACAAAATGATTTTTAGAAACCATATTACCGCTCCTAGAAACAATCCAAATCCTCAAACTCAATTCGGAAAATTACCTATGTTTTTCTGC
>CALKCC010000289.1 GCA_938082855.1 uncultured Pirellulaceae bacterium
AGAACTAACCGCTCAACCTCAAAGTAAGATTGACGTTCGTGAAGACAGTGGTATCGTCGAGTTTGCCTTTTAACGTTCGCGACGAATAGAGATGTCATCACCGGGAACCGAGTCGGTAAATGTATTTCCCTGATTATCCTGTTGATCGCGGCCGAAGCTATATAGCAAATACCCCTTATCAGTCAGGCTATATTGCAGGCCTTTCCCACTGAATCGATCGATAGGAAGTCCTTTATGTACGTGCCTTTGAGGGCTGCCAGATTAGAAGGATACCGCTTGTTTGCTTGGTGGAATAGCTCCAATGCGATCGCGACCTGAGAGACTTCATTCGTCATCAAAGCTCGTTCTTCGGCACTCAACGCTGCACTTAACGCGGGTAGCAGCAGGGATACCATGACATTACTCATCTGGTCGCTAGTGATTTCTGGCAGGGATTTTCCACTGAGTAGGACCTTTTTGGCGAGGGTCGCTGGATCCCACGAATCCGCAACGATGGACTCCAAGCGTTGCTCAAGTTCTTCGTAAGCACGATTCCTTGTTGGAATATCCTTGATCGTGCCGACACGATAGAATTCGTCGTACCAATAATTCCCATTCTTCATCACATTGTCCCAGTCGACAAAGCTGGAAGAGAGCATCTTGCCAACTTGCTTAACAATCGGATTTGGTTTTGCCGCAGATCCGGTGGTGATGTTGAGGGCAGACGGGCCGTACTTCGCAACTGCGATCGTCGTATCAAGATACATATACCGTTCGGTGATGTTGATTTTATCCACCAGAGAAGGCATGGTTGGCAGAGACTGCAAGCTAGTGAGATGGGCTTTCAACTGCTCGGTTGAAATCTGAGAAGAGGCGATGATCTTTTGGTCGACGGACGAGGCTATACCACTGATGGCAATCCCGACAAGGCCTTCCACTAACGTTCCCCCTTTTGCTGTCAGACGTCCCATTTTGTGCATTGCAATTGAATTCGACATGGCGGCGTCAATGTCGCCTAAACCAAGATGGTAATGAGCATCAATAGCGAGCGTCCTGGCTAATTCCCGACTGCGTTGTACACCTGGTAACAGAATCGAGATTAACTCGGGAACAAATTCACCGTCCGCTTGTTCATTTGGTGACAGGACATAGGGATTAAAGTAGTGGTCACGAGTCTCAATCGCCTTCAAGATGTCCTGAATGTGATTCAGGTTGGCCTCACGCCAGTCAAATACTTCCGGATGAGATTCCTTGGTCCAAACCTTATTAACGGCATGGTCATAGGCATCACCGTACTGCATTCGCTTTTGTTCGAATTCGTCCAGACTGATTCCAGCGTCGGCATTGTATTGACCTAGATATTCAGAGTAGTACTTGTAGAAGTCGACCAAATAATCGCCGTCGACTGGCTGGTCATCCATTCCTAAGGCATTAAAGAAATGAGGCCGCATTTCATCTGACAATTCGATCGGCCCAGTAATCTTCCAGATCCCGACAGCAAGGTTGTTTTCCGGAGTTACATCCTTCCTCAGCTGTTGGTTAAGAGCGGCAATGTAGTCCGGGTACCCATCGGGCTTAAGCGGGGATGTGATCCGCGTCGTTTCTTGGCTGATCGTGACTAATAGATCATCAGCCTGAACAGTCAACGAAATACTATTGGCAATAACACAGACAAGAACCAGTGAATAACGATTGATTAGACGCATGGCAAAGGCCTTTGAAGGTCTGAAGGAATAGAAAGAATGTGCAGGAATAATAATTACTTAAACTATACACCCGTAGCGATGGAAAAGTCCGAGTTTGCTTGAAAAAACCTGTGACGATTCTTTAACATAACGGCACGATAGCCTTGGCGAATTATAGGGCGATGCTTCGTCGTCCTTGTGAATTGCTGCATCGATCGGGATTTGTGAACATCGTAGATATTACGGCGTTCTAGGTCCTCGCTTCGCTGCGGCCAAGAACGCCGTAATATCTACGATGTTCATTGGCATAGCCATAGCAAGGAATCGGAAATGGGCTGGCCCGGGGTAATGTATTCGCGGGCCAGCCTATTTATTTGGGGCAAAGTTGGGCTAGGGGAGAATAGAGAAAATGGACCAAGGATTTGGTGGCCTGCTATGTCCCTGTTTAATCACGATATTTTGGGCGATCGTTATCGCGTTCGTAATCAAAGTGTTAGCTTCTCCTAAGAAGAACACGGATCGGAATACTGGGCAGGCTAGAAGAACGCGAAAGCAGTATCGGCCTGTAAAAGCTAGTCAAAATGGTAGCCCCAAACGTCCTAAGTCCGATGTGGACAGAGTGTTCAGGCTCATTCCGGAACTTCAAAAACTAGGTCCCGAGTGGCGTCCGTCCTATAGCAACACGCATATTCCCAAGCGATCCGGAGGGACGCGTGAATTACAGGTGCCCTGTCAGACCACCAAACAGATCCAAGTGGCGTTGTATCGCAAGCTGTTCGCTCGATACGAGACGCATCCAAGTGCTTGCGGATTTATTGCCGGAAAGTCAATCGTAGATAATGCTAAACCACACGTTGGTAATGAAGTCATTGTTAAACTCGACATCAAGGACTTCTTTCCGAGTACCAGTCGGCGAAGGATTTTGAATTACTTTCGGACGACCGGTTGGACCAACAAAGCTAGTATCCTCTTAGGACGATTGTTGTGCTACGCGCAGGGCCTGCCACAAGGAGCTCCGACAAGTCCGGTCATCAGTAATATCGTAAATAAGTCGATGGATCGAAGATTGGACGCGTTAGCCAATAAATTCGACGCTAGTTACACGCGGTACGCCGATGACATTACCTATTCCATGGCAGTCTACCATCGGGATAATATTCACGCACTGCTACAGAGCACGGGGGCGATTCTGAGGACGTATGGGTACAAACTGAATAACAAAAAGAAACGGATCATCCGCAGGCATCGAAGGCAGGAAGTCACTGGCTTAGTGGTTAACGACGTTGTCAATCTTCCGCGGAGTCGTCGACGCTGGTTACGTTCCGTCCAACATCGCATCAGCACCGGGAAGCAAACCAGCATCACACCGTCCCAATATCAAGGCTGGATCTCGCTTTTACAGATGGTGTCACCAGATTCCCCGATCGTTGCACGGCATAAAGAAATGCTCGCTTCCGGTATGCTGAAGTCCAATAGCAGTGCCGGTATCGAGGAAACTGCTGGCCACGTAGAGAAAGTGTTGGAAGAAACGGCTGAACACAGCTCTGCAGCCACTTCCAGTTCGGCAGAAACAGTCATCGCGGATGGCATCAGCGAATCTGAATCGGCAAAGAGTGTAGCGGCTGATGGGGGATCGGAGTCCGAGTCGCTTGGCGAGTCACCTCCGATAGAGGCGGCGCAAGGATTGGAAGGCGAGTCTCAATCGGCTGAGGAGGGCCCCGCGGACGATCTTTTCCACGACACGCGATTAACCGACAGGATACATGCCTTAAAAGAAGTCAGGCCTTATAGCGATCAGGCAAAGCAGTTACAGGAAGAATTCAAGGGTAGTCAACACACCACCAGTATGATGCTCGAGTCCTTGAAACGATCGTTTTCCTTTAAGCTGCCTGAGGGGTATCAGAAAGGGCGTACCCTTAGTGGACTGCTTCCCGATGGCACTGAAATCGAGCTATATACCACCGACATATCGGCAGAGCCGTTTGATCGAGTGGATTTGCCGATAGAGGGCGATGCAGTGATTGAAGTGATACAATGGAACAATACCTTTAAGCGGGTCGAGGCTATCCTGTTGGATGGTTTGTTGTAGTCCAATTAATGAAGACAAATGAGGTGTGGTTGTGAAGAGTATGAGTTGTGCCGTCGTCCTTTTGGCCGTACTGGCGTCAGGAGTTGTCATGGCAGAAGAGTTGACGATTAGTGGTGGTGAAGGGATCTTCATCGAAGGTGAAGTACTGGAAACTCTCTGGGAGGAAGGTGGGTTTACTGAAGGCGCTGCTGCAGGGCCGAATGGGAACATGTATTTCTCTGATTTCGCTCAGCCATTTGACTCCGGCCCTGCTCGGGTGATGAAGTTTGACCCTCGGACGGGAAAGACAACTGTCTATTGCCCCGACAGTGGTATGGGCAATGGCCTCATGTTTACTCGGGATGGACGTCTACTCGGTTGCTGTGCATCACCGCTGGGCGGACACCGAGCTCTAGTGGAATTCAAAGAGGATGGAACCGTCCAGGTTCTCGAAAGCAAGTATCAAGGAAAACGGTTCAATTCACCAAACGATATTGTGATCGATCGCTCCGGTAGGGTGTATTTTACAGATCCCAAATACGTCGGTCCGGAGGAACTCGAACTTGATAGCTTTGACGTATACCGCCGCGACCCGGACGGCACATTGTCGATTGCGACAAGTGAAATCGACAAACCGAATGGAATTGTATTTTCGCCGAATCAAAAGACTATCTATATCGCAGAAACAGATAACGGCTCGGCCAAGGCGGATTTAGAGACCGGCTTTGAGCCAGGCCGCATGACACTCAACGCATTTAAGGTTAATCGACAAGGTGAATTGTCAAAGCGTCGTGTGCTTCACGATTTTGGCAAGGAGACTGGTGTTGATGGCATGACAGTGGATAAGACAGGACGGATTTATGCAGCCGTTCGTAGTGCGAGTCGTTTTGGTATTGTTGTTTTTTCACCCAAGGGAGAGGAGCTTGGATATATCGAGACTCCGGAATTACCAACGAATGCCAGTTTTGGTCGCGGTAACGAAATCCACACTCTTTATATAACAGCGGGTAAAGGGTTTTATCGAATCAAGACAAAGTCCACCGGCTATCATCCTGCAGTGGATTAAAAGCATGAGTCAGGAACTACAGTCGATGCAGTGGTATTGGATACGCCGTGATGATGGTAGTCTTGCGCCTTATCTCTTTCATCAAAAAAAGAAAGATGCCTCCGGTCGATTGGTGGGCGAATTCTTTATGGGCAGTAAGCTCACAACCTGGTCCCTGGGGCGTGTTGTGGGAATTGCAGAAATGCCAGGCGAATCAAAGACGTGATTGGATTGGCTCGAATCAAAACCTGAAACGTTCAGGCTATTTGAAACCTGCATTGCCTCGGAAAGTCCAGAGTTGTTTCCAGACAGGATTGTCGAGATTGAACGACTGAGCACTTCTTAAGAGTAAGATTACCGTCCGATCTGATTTTGAATCATAGCGTCGGTCGACGTGAACCCACGTTCTTAACGGCGCTTTGGTCGTGAATGGGTCATAGCCGTCGATGATGACAACAGAACGTCCCTTAGCATTTTTTCCTTTATCGACATCCATCGTGACTTTTTCTTTGGGATAACGACCACCATAGAGTCCGGTATCGT
>CALKCC010000290.1 GCA_938082855.1 uncultured Pirellulaceae bacterium
TTGGTGATGCTAGCCCAGGAACAGCTGGAATACCCACGTAGGCTAACGCCAAACTTGCACTCATGCAAAACAGCGACAGACTCAAAAACCAAAGGAGCTTCTGCATTAACCGACTCCCCTTCAAGATTTCCAGGCTAACCATGCCCGAAAACAGCAGACCTAAATAGGCAACGATGTTTACCGGATTGTAATTTTGAAAGTCACTGGACAGACCGCTGTTCCGTATAGACATCGGCAACGCTCTATTGAGAAACTCTGATACTTTGGACGTCACACCGGATTCATTATCCCAAACCGATTTATGGACAGTCTCCGTCTCAACTGACTGCGTCTGGTCGGTACTACTCGCTTCGCTTTGCAGATTGCCGCCGATTACAAACTGCACCAAAGCCCAGTGGCTCACGATACAGATCACACTGATCCCTGCGAGAATCCGTACCCGCTGAATAGGCATCAATAAGCATATTGAACCAACCAGATGCAGGGCACCTAAGATGATCAACAATGAATTTAGAGGCATGACCGATTTTGAGTTGCCTATAGACTCGACAATCACTCCAAGCGCTACCAGGCCAGCGGCAACGGCGAACGCTGAGATAATTGCCGTAATATTGCGGCCACCGGACTTCGATTGTAATCTTGCCAGCAGTACCGCGCCGCTAAGGAATACAATCATATCAATGAAGAAGTCCCAACATGACGGCCACTTCGAAATGGTCGGCCCATCCGTAAATTCCACCGTGTAACCATACCAATCACTCGGCGTGGTTTGCTGGTGCCACGGCACAAGTTCAGGTTTCACGAGATGATAATCCTGTGAAAGCGGTCTCATACCAAATGCATGTGAACAGTAGCCTGCGACCACCAACCCTAGGATCATAAAAACGGGGTAGCTATCCTTATCGGCCATTGCTCTATGACCCCTCTGATGAGTTGCTTAACGCAGGCATGAGCTCATTGAATACTGGAGCCTGCGTCATCAATCGTTCGACGTCATCTAACTCGAGAACCGCATCCGCGGTCACATTCAAAAAACCGTCTTCAGTAATAACGATGGTGTCTTCTACGCGTATATACAAGTTTTCTTCGGGAACCCACATCTGTGGATCTAAAGCAAAGACCAGACCTGGCTCCATCGGCTTACCGAAATATTTTCCATTATCATGCACGGCCATTCCGACTGTGTGCGAACAATGACCGGTGAACTCCGTTACGCGGATTGCCGCCTGTTGGTAAACATCTCGTGACCAAGACCAGTCATCAATCAAGGGCAATGCTTTTTCCCTTGTTTGTTCATGAACTTCTTCCGGGGTTAATCCCGGAGCGATGGTGTCTAGTAAAAGCTTGTGATACTCGACAATAAATCCATAAAGCTCTCTCTGGACAGCACTATAAGAACCATTGACGGGCCACATTCTTCCTATATCACTCGTGTAGTATTGCAAATCGGGAGCATAATCCATGATCACCAACTCACCGTCCCTCAGCACGGTATTGTTCCTGAAGTAGTGGGCATTCCAAATATTCTCGCCCGTAGCAATGATGGGTCGATATCCTCCCCGTGTCGCTCCCCCTGCTAAAAACACAGCATCAGCTATGGCGCCCAATTGATATTCGAACATTCCAGGCTTAGTCGATTTCATTGCCAGATTAACCGCCTGCGCCGTCAGCTCACCGGCCGTTTGCATCCAGCGCACTTCGGTCGCATCCTTAATCAACCTCATCGAATTCAACTCAGCAGTTAAGGAGTGTTTAGCCCGATCACTTAAACCTAGCTCCCAAATCACCATCTCCTGTCGTGTGACGGAAACGTCATAAGGGTCATTCTCTTTACTATGCAAAGCATGTCGAATCGTGTCCTGACAGGCCTGACTCAATTCTTGATTTTCGTTTGGCAGCCACACTGCATTTGCGTGAGCGCAAGCGTCCCTCAAGGCGTTACGTGGTTTTACATGTTCGATGCCAGTCAGCTCGAAAATGGCGGTTGCGTCCTCAAGGCTCAACATCGGCCCTTCACTACGTTCCATCCGATCATCTAATGGCTCCAAAAACAGTGTGCACTCCGCAGTATCCCCCGAAATCAGTAAATAACTATGTGGAACCTCTGTCCCTGTCAAATAATAGAAGTCGTTGTACTGTCGGAAGACATCAAAGGCCCCGGTAGCGGGCGCGCCGACGAACAGAGCTACGTCTCCATCCGGGATGCTCGCCGCAATCTTCTTCCTGCGTTGAATCAGATCGTCACGATGGTAGGTATTTCGATAAAAAGGAGTCCGTACGCTCATGCTATTTTTTTACTTGTATCCATATCCGAATTGGCAATTCACTCTAAAATAATACCACTCATTGATTGAACTAACTCATAAAACATCGAATTCAAAGATCGTATTGTTATGTGGTACATCAAAGATCATCTAGGAAATGAATCTGGCCCGTTTTCGTTTGACGAGCTGGCTTCACAATTATCGAAGCCAGCATTGCGAGAAAACGCCACACTGATTAAGTCTGGCGAACAGGGTTCGTGGAAACCTGCGTTAATCGCGTTACCTGATCTATTCAGTGATTCATTGACTGACTCCAGCACTTCGCCTCCTGACGCGGCCGACGCCCCAAACCCTTATACCCTGCTTCCGCAGCAATTAGGGAAGCACGATCGCACTGAACGGCACGAAGACACGGGCTCCAAGACTACGACGAAGCTATCGCTAGTTGCGAAGGACCTCAATCGAATGCGACCCGTCATGGGAATTGGCATTTTTTATAGTTCCCTCTTACTATATGGCGTACTTTCCCGTGCGAGTGTCCAGCATTTGGCTAATGACCAACCGTCATTAGAACTTGGCAACTCCATCATGGTCTGTGTGATCTTCTTTATCTTTCCTTTAAGTGTCCTGCTTAAACTGGTCAAAACCAGAACTGAAGCCTCGATCGACTCAATACACTCCACACTCAAATTGCATCGCAAATTTTGGACGGCGATTTTCGCGGCGTCCACCGTATCAATTGTACTATTGCTTTTTGTCTTACTCCTTGGCTGAACGCCCCCGCGAAAACTCGAATAATTGTCTATAATGGCAGATTCACGAATCCAATTCTTCAACTCTTGTAGTCGACGAACACAAAATGAAATCCCCATATTTCACTGCCTCGCTTGTACTCCTGACAGCCTTTCATACTCTCTTACTTGGTAGCGAACTACCAAAGACTCAAGACGGTATCGTGTCGAATGATTCTCCCGTCACTCAGGACATTCGTCTAGCGGCAGGTGAATCCTTCGAAGCGACGATTCGCATAAACCAGCCTTCTAAACTGTTTCCCAATGCCCGACTTCGTGCAGGATTTGCATTAATCGAAGCTGACGATCCTAATTCAACGCCACGCATTGCTGAGAACGGAAATTTGCGGGATGTAAATGCTTTTGGAATCTATACCGAACCGACGGCCAACTGGTCCAAAGTGTTGCACTCTCACGACTCCGATGTTCATGTAAATTACCGAGCACCAGTTGCCGGACTTTACCGCCTGACCATTGCCGCTGAACAAACTCCTCTGACCATGATTGAATCACCACGATGGCGTGAACCGGGAAACATCCGCAAGACCGATCAACCGCCGCTCGCGGTTAAATGGCCGAATGATGCAAAAGTTGAAGTGTCCTTTCAATTGTTAACGCTTACAGTACAGCACACACTCGGCAACGCCGCCGGCATCGAATTAGAACCGAATGACACTCCCGAAATGGCACAACCAATTGTCATTTCAGATACCACCCAAGATTCATCTTTCACCATTTTGGGAAGTGCCGATGATATCGAGTACTTTGACAACGGTGATTATGGAAAGAGTGGAGATGACTGGTTCCGTCTTGATTTCACAGGAGATGCTACCAAGTTACTGACAATATGCCTTTCGATCCCCGACCAACAGGTAGCCGCTCGTATTCGAGCTTATCGAGTGAAGCCTGAGGATGCCGCCAAGGGCCTAGCCAAGTACCAACCAGGCCGCCTCATTCCTATTGAAGAATATTCGATTGGAAAGAATGAGAATGAGCGTAATCATCAGCAAGAGGAACAGCACCGAATTGCCATAAACCGCTTGCTCAATCCTGGTGAAACCTACTTCCTGAGAGTCGAAGCGAACTCGCCAGCCTATGACCTTGAGGTTCGCTGCGTTCAACCCGCTCCATACAAGGATGCTCGTCGCGCTATTCGGCATGGACTCTACGATCACATCGGCCAGGTTGATGCCTGGCTAACAAATCGCCCACGTGGTGCGAGCGTCGACCGACGAATCCGTGACACGGGGAATCTACTGGGAACCAATTGCATGAGTTGTCACACTCAATCTGGCGTGTGGGGCCCTGCCGTACCATTTGAAAACGGATACCGACCGCAAAACGTGCAACTCTGGCGACACTTGATCAATACCTGCTATCAATCACTACGCCCCACTAACGTCTTAAAGGACGCTGCTAACAATACCAGCCTCGCTCCACTTGACCTTGGTGACGGTCCTGCCGGAACGCGAGTCGCAGGGCATGCTATTGTCGCCCTAGAACGGGTTACCCAACCGCGTAAATTACAAAGCAAGCAACAATTCCGAACGGCAAACTTCATCTTGCAATCCGCCGATCCAGGTGGAATCAACGCCGCCGGTCCTGGCGCAAATGTCGGCCAAGGTGTGGTCTACAACTATACCGGTGAGATTTTGGCCAACGCCTGGGCGAAACAAAAGGAAGTCAGGTTCTTCCGAGCTTTGGAAGAAAAGGCCAACAAGATGCTTGGAATCAATGTTAAATATGCCGACGACCTCGGCCACCGCATTGAATTCTACAAACGATATTTCCCAAGCGATTACGTTGAACAGGCTACGGCGATCGCCATGGACGAAGCGGATACCGCTAAGCGAGACACGCTGATCTCTCAGGCTAAGGAATTGCAGTCTAAGATCGATGCAGTCGTAGAAGCAGATCTGAAACGTCTGTTTGAGACGCAACTGTCTGACGGCGGATGGGGATTTAATCCCGGTGCACTAAAGGACGGTAAGTGGCAAACACCAGACGGAACTACGTCTGACCCCAGTCCAACCTCAACCTCTCTCCTGGCTTTCCATGCCTACGGGCTTCCCGTAGATCACGCAGTGGTTAAGGCCACCATCGACAATCTACTACGTAATCAAAAACCCACTGGTATGTGGAAGATCGCGTCACAAACAGGCTTTGTTTCCACCAGTTACGCGTTAAACGCTTTGTCTCGGTATTTCCCCGAAGAGGAGCGCGTAATAGATGTAGCAGATTACCAAATTGCTAAGGATGCCAGTGTAGAGGAAGTCGTCGCAACTTTACGACGCATCTATGTCGACGCCAATCAAGATCTGGCTGCCATCGCGGCACCTTACACGGATCACCCACTCGCCGCTGTCCGTTACTATGCGACCCTGACTCTCGGTGCCGTACATCAGGAAGAATACGTCGAGCGTTTAACCACCCGTTTATCAGACCGCTCCAAGCAGGTCCGTGAAGCAGCCCATTGGGCCCTCCGTCAAACACTGATTGATGATAACGGCTGGAATCAAGTCCTCGAGACCGCTAGAAACGGCGATGATTTTGCTAGAGAAGCTGCTTTACGCTCTTTGATCATGCTAGTTGACAGTGAAATGCCCGATTCGGGTCTCGACCATGCAGCGTTAACCAGCGTGCTAGACCATGCCTTAAACCACGATCCGCATCCGGCAGTACGCTCCTGGGCTACGCGAAGCGCTTGGCAATGGTGGGTTTGGAACCCCGTGGTGCGTGAGGCCATCAACAATTCGTGGATCACCCTATTATCCCGTCCCGAAAGTGAAGCCCTGACTGAATTGGCCATGCGGTACCAAAGCCACGCGCTGTTCGTTGTTAACGGCCATATCGCAAACGGTTCAAAGGAACATCACTATAAAGAACTAGCTACCCTCTTTGTTGAATTGCGATCATTACGTAATGAATCCAAGGAATCCGATCCTCAGGTATTTAATCGCCTGACCGCTCGACTCGTAGCCATTGCATCAACCTTCCATAAGCAAAGAGGTGGCGATGGTGGGCCTGGTCAACTTGGATACTGGACGACTTTTGCAGACGACCTATTTGGAAATGCAGTCATCGATCATCTCGATCAGGTCAAAAAGGCGACGCCAAATGAATACGGACCAGCGTTCCTATCTACGATTGAAGGCTCTGCTAACATTCCGAACGAAGATTTGCAGGAGATACTCGTTGACCTCTCAATCAATGGTCCGGAACACATTCGCCCACTCGCATCCGAATCAATCAGTGACCCTCGATTGGTGTCTCTAATTGCTGTTCCTGAGCAACTCGAACCCATGCTTGCACAACTGTGGCGTGGTGCTTTGGACCCACCACGAAGAAAAGAACTATCAGAGCCTATCCTCAAGATGTTCGCCAAAGTTCGCTGGATCATCCCGCAAAGTGAAGAACAAAAAGATGAAATCCTGCATTTTCTAATTCCCGATCTCACTGGTTACCTTACTGACAAGGAATTAGAGGCAATCACAGATGACGCGGCTAAAGCGGAAGCTCGAAAACTCCGAGATGCCACATGGTATATCGCCGATCGCCTTGGCCAGGCCGTTGCCGAAAATCCAGACCTGCATTTTGAGAATCTAGTTAACGCGTTTCCGGTAGAGATTACCAACGACGCTCATTCCCAATACTGGATGCAAAGCGTCCCCTGGATTCTGGAATATAAAACCAAACTACCCGAAGTAGTCAAAGACCCTAAAGCTTTACCACCGATTGACCCTTACGAAGAACTGCGGACACGAGCTCTCAGTCTGTTCCTTGACCAATTATCAGAGAAGGCCGATCGACGTAGTAGGAAGTTGGCAGTGGATCTTGCCAATCAGACATCCATGAAACGTAATCCGGAAATCTTAGTCGCACTGGAAGCCTTACGTGCCTTTGAAACGGATAAGAAAGTACTCGAGAACGCCAACAAAGTGCTCTCGCAAAGCCAAGGGGCTTTCCAAAAATCCCTCTTAGCCGCCGTCAGTAAGGAACCTGACCATGGATTTGAATCTAAAGACGGGAAACTTGATATCCCTGCCGAGTTCTTTAACGACGTAGTGTACTTCCGGGATTACGTCATGCCTGAAATGACCAAAGTCCTACGAGGTGACGAGCGTTCATGCATGATTTGCCACGGAGAACCAGGCCGAGTTCCATCGCTGGAACTCTATCCTCCCGATCAGGTCGGTTACCTTTCCGTCGATCAATTGCTGATTAATTACCGTATCCTTCAGCACCGAGTGAATACAGAAGACATTATGAATTCTAAATTGATTCGCAAACCGCTCAATGTCCAGTCCGGGAAAGAGGACGGTCATCAGGGGGGACGCCGGTACCAACCCAATGATCCAGGTTATCTAATCTTAAAGAAATGGGTTGAAAACCAGGTAAACATCCAAGGTGCTTACGGGTTACCCGAACGCAACAAAAAGTAATGCATCAATACTCATTGATGCGTTTTTGGGATCATGTCTAGCGTAGCGTAAAATACGATGTAGCCAACTTCTGTTGTCCTCTCTTATCGTTGATTACTCTACTGCTATAGATTCATGACCACGGTTGATTCATCATCAGATTCATCTGTCACACAGTGGCTTCATGCACTGCGAAGTGGCAATGACGACGCCGCAAGGCAAATCTGGGAGCGATATTTTTCACGGCTCACGGGAATTGCGCGCAAGTATTTATTGACTACTCCGCGACGAATGGCCGATGAAGAAGACGTCGTAATCAATGCGTTCCAAAGCTTTTTCCATGGTGTGAAAGAAGACCACTTCCATCATCTCGCTGATCGCCAGGACTTATGGCAGATTTTGGTGATGTTGACAAGCCGTAAGGCAATCAAGCAATCGCTCCATGAACGTCGGCAGAAGCGTGGTGGTGGACACGTTCGCACTGAATCAGGGATTCCCGGTCCGAACAAGCAGACGCCGGAACTAAATATTAATTCCGTCGCCGGAGCCGTTCCGACTCCCGAATTTGTCGTGATGATGATCCAACAATGTGATGTATTGATCGAACATCTACCCGACGAAAGACTCCGCGAAATTGCACTTCTTAGATTCGAAGGCTTTTCCAATAGTGAAATTGCCGAGCGACTCTCCGTACACGAACGAACGATTGAGCGAAAACTGAATCTAATTCGTAGTCACTGGCGCCGATTGCTCGATAAGGAACTAGCCGATGAGTGACCTCTTTCGTCCGGCCACCCCTCTCCCCATGGATGACAGTGAATTGTTGCTAGATCATCTTTGTGACAAATATGAGAGCCTATTAAAATCTGATAGAGACGCTTCCTTTGAGGAATTGCTGAGTGAAATCGAAAAAGCCTTAGTCCCAAGTCTGTTCCAAGAGTTGCTAATCCTCCGGCTTGCCTATCCGACATCCGATGGTACACGTGGCCTGATATCCTCCTATTTACGTCGTTATCCAGAGTACGAAGATATCATCTTGAACGCGTACAGTCACTACAACGAGGCCAGCCAAACGCTTACCCCAACCCTCTTCTCAGTTGCCTCTCAAACTGACGATACCGTTGATGATCTAGAAGACTTACAACATGTCTACCAACTTGGTAAATACCCTGTCATCGGACATCTAAAGTCTGGAGGACAAGGAGACGTCTTCCTCGCACGACACCCCACGCTGGGAAAGGTCGTCGTCATTAAGGTGCTCAAGAATAGAGTCGAGCATGATTCCACACGCCAAGATCGCTTGATACGTGAAGGTCAGATCCTCGCCAATGCTCAGCATCCGAATATCGTTCAAGTCCACGACTTGGACTTCCACGACGGTCGTCCGTTCCTCGTTATGGAATTTGTTGAGGGACCGACCCTCTCCTCCTATTTACGAACACAGTCCATTACAGAGGCCACCGCTATTCGCTGGGTGAGTGCCATTAGCGAAGCATTAATCGGCTTGCACGAACAACATGTTGTTCACCGTGACATTACACCCAATAACATCCTCATCAGGGACGGCGAGCCCGTACTTATTGACTTTGGCCTGGCGTTGGACGCAAAACTTGATCATGCCACTGCAACAGGCCTGGCTGGTACGGTACCGTATATGGCACCCGAACAAGTACTGGCTCCTGACCGCCCCATCACTCCGGCCACCGATGTGTTTGCACTAGGAGGACTCCTCCTGTATCTCTTAACTGGCAAGTCAGTCCACCGACTGATTAATGCAGAGAACGACGTCGAGTTGCACCACGTAGCGCGTTTTTCTGACAATCAGTTAGCAGAGGCGCTGCCAAATAACGAATTCCGAAACCTTCTATTAAATTGCCTGTCCAGCTCCACGACCGAACGATTTCAGGATGCGACCCAATTACTCGCAGCGTTAAATGCAATCAAGGCCCCAACAAATATCATTAATAGACGCTCAGTCCTAACGGCAGCCGGCTTAGGAGCCCTCGGCTTTACGGCCTTTCAATTATTCGACGCCGAAGAACCTGTCGCCCCAGAAGATCTTCACTATCTGCCACCGCCGGAAGGTGACTTCACATTGGTCTTCCGCCTGACTGACGAGACCCAAGCACAGTATCTGCAAAGCTGGGAAAACGCTCTCCTAAAAACGGAGGAAGGACTCGGCGTAGCTAAGTACTGGATGCCTTCCACTGCGAATCAGGAAGGTATCGTCACGTACCGAGTTCCAATCCCATTTGAGATTGGCTCAGCTCGTCTCACTGTTCGAACCCATACGTATCCAAAACTCAAATTCGGAGACCGTTTCGCCGACTCGGCTTCCGTCATTCTTGAAGCATCCTCTGATGGTCTATTTTGGCAAACATTCCATGAACACCGCCACACGGATGAAGCCAATGCCCAAAACGGTCCCTATGACATTTCGCACATTGTCGCGGGCGGCACGGAAGTGTATCTACGTGCTCGGTTACTAACAGACACCAATTGGCCAGGGGTTGGTCCTATCTTTGCGCAGTTTATGAGGACGCCCTTCTCCGAAGAGGGGGACCAAACCAATTGTTTCCGCCTCAGTGTAACTGCCTGCGGAGAGTAGTCAGGCTACTTAATATCAAAATGCCTTTTTGCAAAACGGATGTACTGCACCCAATCAAATCGATTTGCATCATGCCCTCCGCTTCGCATGTGATAACCGATATAATCACCTACCGGCTGATCTACCGCTGGATGCTTAGCTGTTCCCGTACCCACCTTGCCAAATAATTCATATACAGGCGACGCTTCACGACCACTCACGAACTCGCCCTTTGGGTCCGCCCATGTATCCTCAATGGCACTCGCAATATAGACCGGCCTTGGTGCCATTAAAGCGATGAGCATATGCTGGTCGACCGGCATGCGATGCTCCGCGTCGTTGTACTGATTGAAATTATCACAAAACCAATGCGGGAATACCGTATTAATTCGTTTCACCGTTTCGCCAAATACTCGACGACTCAAGGCAGCGCCACCACAACCGGAGTCTGTTGAAATGACGATGGCAAACCGCTCATCTTCCGCTCCGGCCCAAAGTGACGTTTTTCCCAACCGAGACAATCCGGTTAGCGCAACGCGTTGATGATCGATATCCTCATCGATTTCAAAGTAGTCCATCATCCGGCTAAGCCCCCAAGCCCAACTGGCAATGGCTCCCCATTCATCCTTCTTCAACTTCGCGCTTGATGAAAACAGAGAGTGAATTCCATTTTTCCACCCATCATCAAAATCGGGATCAATATCACCATAATAGGCTGTCGCCAATCCAAATCCTTGTGAGATTAACAATTCCGGTTGCCAACGCTCTATTTTTGCACCACGCGAGCCTTCATTGGCTCGATTATCCTTATGGCCGACCCGCGGGTCATTTCGTGCCCATTTGGAATGCACTGGAACCTCTTTTTCGTTGGTGACAGTATGGTTCCCATTGAAGTTCAATCCCGTGAATATCGGGACGTTGCCATCACGCGAAAGTTCCTTCTTCGGTAGATAGATCAGTAGATCAATGTACGGCGACTCGCCCTTCGCTTTCAGGTAAAGTCGCACCTGTCTGCGTATGGCTTTACCTCCCAATGCGTCACTGGACTCTTCCTGGACGACACTTAGGAAGCCATTATCTACGTCTGCTGGGATTCGACCGTAAACATGCTCTCGAAACAACTCCAGAATCTCCGGCCTGCGTTCCTCTTGCCATTGGGAAACCGACTCGACAGTCTTTCCCGAGGCCAGCTCAAGAAGCTCAGGCAGTTCATAATCCGGGACCTTCGATTCGTCATAATTGAATCCTGCTATCTGACCATAAACGCCAGTCCCAAATGCCATTAATGTGATTACCGTTAGCAACTTCATTCGATTACGGTCCTGTTTCAAAATATCGATATTTCGTAATGCGTACTATTTTAATACTATCCAGACTGAATTTGTTACGTCAAAAGGTCTGAACTTACGTGTCCATAACCGCGGATCAACAAAAGCGACTTTCCCAGCTAATAGCCAACGATGCGTCACTAGATGCCGTCGAGGCGGCATTACAGGATTGGGGCTACGATTCGTCATCTGCAGATGAATCGACGCCCACCGGAGTAAGTCTCCTTCAGTCATTTTTGCAGGCCTACGGATCCGAATTGGCGCCGCCTTTGGTCCAGGACCTTAACGCATATTTGGGCAACCAAATACGTAATCACGCTCCCGTTGTCCTTAACCCAGAACTAACTCCATCCAACGAAGATCCGCACAATATTACGTCGTTTCTTGCTGACGGTGGAATCGGACGCGTCTGGCTTGCACAGGACAACCAAGTCCAACGCGAGGTTGTCCTCAAGCAACTCCTTCCGGCACATAAAGAGAGCCACGGAGCGCGTGATCGATTTGTACACGAGGCTCAACTAACTGGCCGCTTGCAGCATCCAAACATCATCCCTGTTTACTCGATGAACTGGGACAACGATGAATCCCCGTTCTATACGATGAAATACATTCGGGGAGATACTCTCGCCGAACGTATAGCTCAAACACACTCCAACTTGGCCGATCAACCCTGCATTGCCGACCTCGCATTGCTCATCGACTATTTCATAGCTGTATGCCAAGCGATTGCTTATGCTCACGAACAATCTCTAATCCACCGTGATCTCAAACCTGAAAACATTGCCATCGGTGAATTTGGTGAAGTCACGGT
>CALKCC010000291.1 GCA_938082855.1 uncultured Pirellulaceae bacterium
CTTCAAAATCAACTATTTGTCCTTCCGTCGGAGGCAGCCCCAGTAAGTCAAAATAAACTCGGCGAATGAGAGTTCTTGCCTTGGCCGGTGGGGCGACTTGGATTTTGGCTTGGTCAATTCTCTTCTGTATGAATTGATCGAGAGGGTTAGTGGATTCAGAGCGAGAGTCCGGGATACTGCTTGGAGCCACTGGCTGGAAAGACCAAAACTCTCGATGTTCCTCGGTGATGACGAATTCCGGAGATGCGTTGGGGACTCGCCAATGAAGTCCATCGTCGATCCATTTGGCGAAAGTCAATTGGTCTTTGTTGTTTAGGAATTTTGAGTGGTCTGTCGCCGACTCCTCGGTGCCGGAGAGTAATCGCATCATCAGACTGTTCTGTGAATCACCTGCGATGGCTGCCGGACCCGTCGGTCCTCCTTTCAGAAGTCTTTCCCGACTGACAAGGCTTAGGCCACCAGCTTTGGATTGTTCGTCATGGCACTTGATACACGATCGATTAAGCGTGTTGAAAACGTTGCGTTGAAAAAACTCGATCTTGGAAACCGGCCAGACGGCCCCATCGTCGATCCATTTTCGAATCGCACCAATCTCGTCGTTGGACAACGAGTCATCCGGTGGCATGGCAAGCGTATCATGCGTTTGTGAAATCGCTTGAAAGAGGAGACTGTCTTGAGCGTTGCCAGGGATTAACGCAGGACCGGATTCTCCGCCCTTCAATGCTGCTGCCAGGTGATCCAGTTGCAACTTGCCTTCTTGAGTCAATGAGCCATGGCATTCCACGCATCGACTAACTAACAAGGGTCGAATTCGTGCTTCAAAGAACTCTTCTCGTTCATCGGCAAACGCCGAGTTGCCTACTAGGGAAAGTAGTAGCGCGAAAACGAGTGTAGTACGAAAGGAACCAGACATGCGGGAAGCTGATAATAGATGCAACTGAGATGGGTTTTGGCTGCATTATAGCAGGCCAGTCCCTAAACAAGTTCTGCAATTGGATCCATCTGGGTGAGGTACTGCGGACGTCCGGTTGGATCGACAACGGTAGTGGCACTGGTATCAATGCCAAGGTTGTGATACAGAGTTGCAAAAATCTCTTGTACATGTACCGGACGGCTGTGAGCATGTTCACCTAAACGGTTAGTGCTTCCGATCGCCTGCCCATTCTTCATGCCGCCACCAGCCATGTAAGCACAGCTGACCTGAGTCCAGTGGTCACGACCCCCATTCGGATTGATGCGTGGAGTACGACCAAATTCACCCCAAACCAGAACAGTGACATTGTCTAGCATGCCTCGGTCTTCCAGGTCGTTGACTAATGCAGCAACGGCTTGGTCGATTCGCGTTCCATGGTGACGTACCAGACCTTCATTGTCGCCATGGCTGTCCCAGCGACCATAGGTCAAAGTCACACAACGAACTCCGACTTCAACTAACCGTCGAGCTTGTAACAGTAATTCGTTATTGGTATCCGCGCCGTCGTACTTGTACTTGAACGGTTGCCCTGTTCCATACTTGGCCCGAACTTCAGGATCTTCCTTAGATAGGTCCAAAGCATCGACAAGCTTGCTGGAAGTGAGGACGTCAAAAGCCTGTTGTTGATAGGAATCTAATCCAGCTAACTGGCCAGCAGAATCGACATTAGACTTCAAGCGATCGAAACTCTTCAGTACGGCTTTGCGATCGGCTAATCGATCGGTTGTGATCCCTTGAAGCTTCATGTCAGCAAGACCCTGTCCATCAGGAATGAACGGAGCATAGGTGGGGCCAAGGAATCCAGGTGTTCCGGGATTCTTCCAGACACCATCAGTCTTCATACCAATGTATGGAGGTACGCTGGCATCGACGGGCCCTTGTAGTTTGTGCAGTACACTACCCAGCGCTGGATGCCCACCAAGGGCACGCATTTGGGCATGGCGGAATCCAGTCATACACTGAAAGGAATCATGCCGCCCTTCACATCCAACTACGGCACGAAGCACGGTCGACTTGTGCATGATGTTGGCAATATTTGGGAAACATTCGCCAATCTGAATTCCAGGTACGCTAGTAGAAATAGGCTGGAATGGACCGCGAATTTCCTTTGGAGCCTCAGTCTTGATTTCCCACATGTCTTGGTGTGGAGGACCACCCCCGAGGAATACATTGATGACAGCCTTGTGCTTCATCGATGAACCCGTGCTTGCCTCAGCACGGAGAATATCAGCCATGTTTAGCCCAAATGCTCCAACACCTAACGCACCTATTTTCAGTACGCCACGTCGGCTAATGCCGTCACAAAATGAATTCTTAGGCGCTTTTTTTCCGTAAATCGAAAGCATGGGGCTTAGCCTCTCCAGTGTGTTTCTTACCATTACCTTTATCGGTAATTAATGCGTCTAATTATAAGCACCACTGCCGATTACTGCCACGTCAGACGCTCTGAAACCACCACGTAGAGGGGGGAGTGGCATTTAGCCATTTAGCCAATTAACCATTTAACCAGTTGGCCATTTAGACATTTAGACAATTAGACAATTAGACAATTGGCAAGCCTGAATTGCAGAGTGAGAGAGCTTGTTCGGTCCACCTTCGTCTTTCAGACTTCGGAGTTTACCCGTCGTAGCCCGCAGGGCGAAGTCGGATCAGAGGCTTACAAGAAAAATGCGTAGGCCGGACGGCCGAAGCCAAGAAGGCATTTAACCATTTAGCCATTTAATCAGTTAGCCAATTAGACATTTAGACAGTTAAACAGTTAGACAATTAGACAATTGGTAAGCCTGAATTGCAGATTAAGAGAGCTATTAGGTCAATTGCTCTAATTCTTCCCAGCGGAGCATTGCAGTTTCAAGTTCCGAATTCAGTTGGGCGAGTTGGTCGCTTGCCTGTTTAATCTCTTCCGCAGGCTGCTTATAAAAATCCGGGGCAGACATCGCCTCATGGATAACAGCGATCTGCTGTTCAATCCCGTCAATCACCTCAGGCAGTTTTTCATATTCCTGCTTTTCCTTATAGGACATCTTTTGACGTTGAGCAGGTTTGCTGGGCTGGGCTGCCGGCTGTGGCTTAGCCGGAGCCTTCTCCACCGGTTTTACTGTCTCGCTCTGTTTAGACTGACGCACCCAGTCATCGTAGCCACCGTCATACTCTTTACAGTTCCCATCCTCAAAAGCAATGGTGCTGGTCACGACATTATTGAGAAATGCTCGGTCGTGACTCACCACGATGACCGTTCCCTCGAACGAAAGCAATCGCTCCTCAAGCAGCTCTAACGTTTCCGTGTCCAAATCATTTGTGGGCTCGTCGAGAATGATGACGTTGGCCGGCTTTGCAAATAACTTGGCAAGCAAAATGCGGTGACGTTCTCCACCTGAAAGGAACTTGACTTGCATCCGAGCTCGTTCAGGCGTAAACAAGAAATCCTGCAGATAACCCAACACATGCTTAGCCGTGCCGTTGAGATTGATCTTTGTCGCACCCTCGCCAACATTCTCCTGCACCGTCTGCTCAGGGTCCAGCTGTTCTCGCAATTGATCAAAATAGGCCATTTCAATATTCGTACCCAACCGGATATTGCCACTGTCCGGCGAGAGCTGCCCGAGGAGTAACTTAATCAATGTCGTTTTGCCGACTCCGTTAGGGCCGATAACACCAATCTTGTCGCCTCGCATAATCGTTGTGGAGAAATTATTTACGATCGGCTGCTGGTCGTAACCAAAAGACAATCCTTTCGCTTCGACAACCAGTTGACCACTACGTTGCGCCTCCTGAATCTGGATATTGGCCTTTCCGGTGTGCTCGCGACGCTGGCTGCGTTCCACTCGCATTTTCTTTAACGCGCGGACACGGCCTTCATTACGAGTGCGTCGTGCCTTAATGCCTTGCCGAATCCACGCTTCTTCTTCAGCCAGTTTCTTGTCAAATAAGGCGTTTTGTTTTTCCTCGGCAGCAAGCGCCTCTTCTTTACGCACCAGAAAAGTATCGTAGTCACACGTCCAGTCAAAGATCCGTCCGCGATCTATCTCCAGTATTCGTTTTGCAATCTTTCGTAGAAACGCCCGGTCGTGGGTGACGAACAACAGAGAACCTTTCCAGTTGGCCAAAAACGTCTCCAGCCAACGGATCGATGCAATGTCCAGATGGTTGGTAGGCTCATCCAGACACAAAAGATCGGGCTGAGTGATGATTGCCTTCGCTAATAGGACTCGCCGTTTCCAGCCGGATGACAGTTCATTGCAATTGGCATCCAAGTCGAGCTGCATTCGGGATGCAAGTTTCTCAACCTCATGTTCTCGCTCCCATTGCTGTAATGAGCTGTCCTCTAAAGCGGCAGTAACTACCTCCCGCACCGTTCCTTGCATGTCCTGTGGGACATCCTGCGGTAACCAGCCGACTTGCTTGTCAGGGTGCAGGATTACTTCACCCTGATCAGGCTCTTCAACCCCCAGGATCATTCGCATCAGCGTTGTCTTGCCAGCTCCATTGCGCCCAAGCAGCCCAATGTGCTGATGCTCGTCGATCCGACAATTCGCGTTTTCAAGCAGCGTTGGCCCGCGATAGCCGATGGAGACGTTTTCTAGAGTGACAATCGACATCGAGTTTAGTTTGACTCCAAGCCGACACTGTTGACTGAGATAACCTTATAACGAGCAGACCCAATACCATCCTTGTCGAGGAATTTCATTTTTGGAAATTCTGCCGTGGGAGTGTCGCCGTATGTCTTGCCCTGAAAGAGATTGCGATAGGCGCGTTTGGGAGGGTTAGTTGGAATTCGACCAATTTCCTTTCCATCACGCAAAACGATAAACTGCCGAATTCCACTCTCAAAATCAGCGTCGGCTTTCCAGGTGACCAAAATCCCGGCGTCGGTTACTTTGGCTTCTAGATCAGACGGTTTAGGTGGAGCGGAGGTGTCCGAAACAGCACCGGTCTTCACGAACTCGGACCACTGCTCAGCATACTTCTTGTTCGGCAGCCAGGAAGCCTTGAGCGGGTCGCCTTTGTATTCACTGGCCGCGACAATTTTGGACGATTCAACTTTCGCGAGATAACCGGCACGTTGGTCGATAGGCTTAAGCGGATTTCCAATCTGGTCAGGCAATCGCATCGCTAAAGTGGTGTCAAAGAATGGGATCGCCAGATAGCGAGAGTCGCCAGTGTCGTGACCTGTTGCTGGATCCGGCGTAAATGCGATCGGTGCTCCCTGACTGCGGTAGTCCTCAAACATCGCCAGACTATAATCCCAAGCAACATGGAATCGCTCGTGGTCGCGTTCTTTGAGGCCGGGATTAGCCATCATGGGAATCTGCATCGCTGCTTTGGTGATGGTGGGGGGCTCTACGTCCTCGCCATCCTTCTTCCAGTATCCATACGCCGTTCCGGATTGGAACCAAATCGAGACGATCCGTTCTGGATATTCCATTTGCATCAGACTCGACCAAAAGCCACCACCGGAATGTCCCCAAAGACACCAGGGAACAGTGGCAATTTCAGGATGCTTAGAATCTTTGGCGAGTTTTTGAAGTGAGCTCAGTAACACATTTGCGGATCCATTTCGTGGATCGCACCACAGGCGACAACTTTGTTCCTGAGCCTGACGATAGGATGGCCCAAGCAAGGCGCAATCCCACTTGGCTGCTAATGCCTGCCAGTGAAGGTCGTAGGCTGCCGTTTCGCCGGACTTACAGGCCCCTTCCCCACAACCGTGCTGATGGATGATGATCCCCCGTACAGTCTTGGCTGAATCTGGAATCCAAAGCGTGTGCGTCACCCCGATTTGTAGTCCTCCCTCGCGGCCGGTCGGTTCATAATTGACGCTGTAATATTGGCCGTCCACAGCAATGCACGAGGCGGCAAATAAACAACAGGCGATAACGACGGAAAGAGATCGTAACAGAAATGACATATGAGGAATTCCTATAACACGTCGAGTGGCAACGTGAAGAGTGAGATACAGTTGTTACAGAGTTAATTCTGAAACAGTAGTCGTGCTGTCGGCGAATGAGTTAAGCTCCATTCCTAACAGCTGAGCCTGCGTGAGAAAGAGATTGGCAAGCGGAGTGTCCTCTGGAACATGGATGTGTTGACCTTGCTTGATGCCAAGGTGTTCACCGCCGGCCACCAGAATCGGGAGGTCATTGTACTGGTGAGTCGTGCCATCGCCCAATCCAGAGCCATAGGTGAATATCGTGTTGTCCAATAATGTCGAGCCGTCATGCTCGATGATCGAGTCCATGCGTTGGCATATGTACACATATTGCTGCATGTAAAACTTGTCGATCTGTAATAGCTCGTTGATGAACTTTTGAGGCGAGTGAGTCATTTTGTGATGGCTCATCGGTTTGTCAAACAAACTCTCGAAAGAATTGGGAGTGTCCCAACGCTCTGGTCCTATCATCAGAGTGGCAACATTGGTCAGGCCGGTTTGCAACGCAGCTACCATGATGTCTCCCATCGCTCGAATGTATTCGCCTCGAGGGAGTAAGGAATCAGCTGGGATGCCAATGTTGGCGGACTTGATTTCATCTCGCATTGCTTCGAGACGCTCAATTTGAAGTTCGAGGCTACGTATTCCATCGAAGTATTCTTCGAACTTGTCCTGGTCGCGTTTGTTTAAGTCACGCTGCAATTCCTTGGCATCATCCAATACAAGATCGGTGATGTCACGGAAGTCCCCTCGTGCCTGCGTACCGAACAGGCGGCGGTAAGCCTGACGCACGTCTCTGATCGACGGAGTTACATGGCCCGTGCCATACCAGGAGATGTTATCGAAATGAATCGACTCTTTGTTGTCTTTGTGGCTGTTGCAACTGAGAGTAAGTGTTGAAAAAGGAGTTTGTTGGCCGATGGCATCTGCCACAATGTGATCAAATGTACGATCTAGCGGAAATGCCGATTCGGTTACCGATTCCAACGTTGCACTGCTAAGAAAACAGGAGCCGCATTGTGCATGTACATCGGTACCCTGCTTGTACGTGCGATCCAGACCGGAAATAAAGCTGACCTTACCCTTGATTGCCTCTAATGGCTCTTGAGTCGGAGTCAAATTCTCGAATGCTTTTGTGCCAACTGGACGCGCGATGGTTGCGGCCTTCGGAATGCCGCCAACGAATTTAGGAAGAACGGCTTCCTCTTCCCCCGGGAAAAACCCTTTGCGAACCACTCCCATTGGAATGTAGTAGACTGCCATTCGTTGCTGCGGACGAGTCTTTGTGTCCTTGCCAGCGGCCAGGCTTTCAAACAAGGGTAACGCCAGCGTGGTACCGGCTGCGCCTCGGAGGAATTGTCGGCGGGTCGCTTTACTCACTTGCACTTCCTTTAATAGACAGTTGGTTCCCGGCAGGCTTCTGCCCAACCTGTAAAAATGCCGGACTAGTTACTAGATGTTTGATTACCGATTTGAGTTGATAATCTTCCTGACTGGCTTTCTCTGCAATTTGTTCCAAGCTTATAGTGTCGCGATAAGTCGTTCTGCGGCCAAGTGCAAAACTCAGCAGGTGCTCGCTAAACGCATAGGCAAACCGATCTTTCTCCGTTAGCAGAGCGGACTTGAGTTCGACAATGTTGTCAAAGGCATGTTGATTGTACAGGACCCCACTGGCATCGACGGGTTTGCCGTTTTTGTATTGTTCTCGCCACTGGCCAACCGGGTCGAAGTTCTCCAAGGCGAATCCCAAAGGATCAATCTTTTTATGGCACCCGGCACAACTCGCTTTGTCACGGTGGATTGCGAG
>CALKCC010000292.1 GCA_938082855.1 uncultured Pirellulaceae bacterium
AAGAACTCTGCCGTGAGGCAAAGTGCGGATTGGACGGCCAGCATGATCGAGATATTCTTTGTGGGGATCAACGCCTAGGTGATCATAGACGGTTGCTAACACATCTTGAGGTTGAATAGGCGTGTCTTTGGGGAATGCACCTTTCGCGTCAGAAGATCCGAGTGCTTGTCCGCCGGCTATTTTTCCACCAGCTATGGCTGCGGAAAATACGTTAGGATAATGATCCCGACCACGGTCCTTATTAACTCTGGGTGTTCGACCAAACTCCCCCCAAGCAAGAACCAAGGTGGATTGCAAAAGCCCACGCTCTGCAAGGTCCTTAATTAATGCAGGATACGCCTGATCCCATCTGGGAAGGAACCCATTTACCATAGAGTCTATTCCTTCAACGTGTGTATCCCACCAGCGACAATCAACCGTAACTAATCGTACTCCAGCTTCTACTAGTCTTCTTGCCAATAGAAATCTTTGGTTAAATGCGCTGGCGCTGCAACGACGTGGATCCATGGGGTTATAAGTATCGACAAACCCATATTGTTCTCGCACTTCCGACGATTCGGATTCTATGTCGAAAGCTTGACGCGCCTTGTCACTGGTAAGGATGGAATATGCGCGTTGTTGAAATGTGGAGATCGAATCCATTTGGCCGGATGAATCGAGGCCGCGCTGCAAAGTATCGAAATCCCGCAACAAGGCTCGTCTATCACGGAATCGCTGATTGCTAATCGACTCCTGCAGGGTGAAGTTCTGCATTTTGAATGCGCCGCGAGTGGCGGGATCTGAGATCGTTTCGAATGGTTTATGTGCAGCGCCAAGATAGGCTGAATCTGTACCTGGTACTTGTCGTGGCACCATGACATAGCTAGGCAACTCAGGTGAAAGATGCCCCAGTTGTTCGGAAACCACGGATCCACAGCTAGGGTGGACATTCACATCGGGGGACGGTCCGGGCGGATATCCCGTGAAAACAATTTGGTCACCGGCACTGTGGCCCGCATTGTCATGGTAAAGGCTGCGAATAATACTCCAATGATGTTGGATAGCCGCTGAATTAGGTAGGCGATCGCAAATGTTAATGCCGGGAACTGATGTCGAGGTTGCCCCAAAGGCTCCGCGGAATTCTACCGGAGCATCTGGTTTCGGATCCCAGGTTTCATGCTGAGACGGCCCACCACGCATCCATAGAAGGATGACGGAGTTCTGCGATTTGCCGTCCGATGGGGACTTGCTATTAGCTTTTAATAGATCCGTTAGTCCAAAGGTGCCCAACGCACCGGCTGTAACAAGTGCTTGGCGTCGATTGATGGGACGTGGCTTGCGAGTCATAACGATTCCGTTATTAAGTGAGAATATCCGAGATCACTTTGCCGTGAACGTCTGTGAGTCTAAAATCCCGCCCCGAGTGACGATAGGTCAGTTTCTCATGATCGATTCCCATGAGGTGGAGCATCGTCGCATGTAGGTCATGAACGTGTGTACGGTTTTGAACTGCCTGGTAGCCGAAATCGTCCGTTGCTCCATAGGACATACCGCCGCGAACGCCAGCTCCTGCTAACCAAACTGTAAATCCGTGATGGTTATGATCACGGCCAGTTGGTTTTCCACCGCCAATTGGAATCTCAATGGCAGGTGTTCGTCCGAATTCGCCGCCGCAGATTACCAGCGTTTCATCCAACAGTCCACGTTGCTCTAAGTCTGAAAGTAAGGCTGCAATAGGAGGATCTGCCTGGTTGCCGAGATTTCGGAGGCCGGCTGCTAATCCGGAATGAGTGTCCCAAGGTTGGACGTCTCCATGGAAACATTGGACCACGCGCACACCGCGTTCAATTAATCGCCGGGCTATCAATAATTGCCGCCCATGGACTGTGTCAGCCTTATAAAGATCCTGCGTAGCCTGCGTCTCACGACTGAGATCGAAAGCGTCTGTTGCTTCCATTTGCATCCGGTACGCAAGCTCAAATGACTGAATTCGTGCTTCGAGCTGAGTATCCTCCTGACGCAATTCCCGATGTTGTGCATTCAGCTTAGAGAGAAATTCTAGCTGACGCTGCTGGGCAGCGGGTTTGAGACGTGAATTATTGATGTTGGCAATTAATTTATCAACCGTGTCGTTACGTGTGTCCAGGTACGTACCCTGGTAGATGCCAGGTAAAAATGAACTACGCCAATTCGAACTGTCCGCTACCGGCAAGCCCGGGCACATTGCGACGTACCCAGGAAGGTTTTGGTTTTCTGTGCCGAGTCCATACGTGAGCCACGCACCATAACTGGGTCTGGAAAGTCGTTCATCTCCACTGTTCATGAGCCGCATGCTTTGCTCATGATTCGGTGTGTTCGCATACATCGAATTAATCACGCAAATCTTATCAGCATGCTGTGAAGCAGTTCGTTCAAAGATTTCACTGCACCAAAGACCACCCTCGCCATACTGCTTGAATTTAAATGGCGTCGGTAACGCGACTCCGACTTCCCGTTCCGTAGGTAGGTGAACAGGAAGTTTTTTACCGTCGTATTTAGCTAAAGCTGGTTTGTAGTCCCATGTATCAACCTGGCTAGGTCCACCGTTCAGGTAAACGTGAATGATATGTTTCGCTTTTGCAGGGAAATGAGGCTGTTTGACAGCAAGGGGACTCTCGCCAGCCTCGATTAAATGAGGGAGAGCGAGCAGACCGATACCCGTGCCAAACGTCCCAAGGGCACTGCGTCTTGAGATCTTAACTTCCATTTGCCGCTCCTTCGGATGACGATTGATTCGCATGGCCTTTAAATCTAAAGCACAACGCCAATACAACCGCCGTTGTATAGATTCCGATTACTCCGGTGCCAATCCATAGTGGTGTGTTATTAGCGTCGGAACCGTGGAGAGTTGAGTTGATACTTGCTTGTATTATACATGCGAAAAGTAGTGATGTCGCAATTCCGATTTGTAGCATGTGACGATTTATACTAGCCAATGTGGTTTCCCGGCGTTCGTCTGCAAGCCAGTATTCTTTATTGGGAATATTGAGAAGCGACGGATATCGTCGAATGAGAAATCCCGACCCGAAGCCAGTGCCGAAACCCAATAGGACTGTCATGGCTATCATCGTAATCGTAAAAGATAGTTTTCCCATCGTATCATCGGCTACCATATTCGTGTTGTAGTGAGATACGACTTTATCAGGCAAATCCTGGTAGACGCGAAGCAAGAGATAGATTGGAATGATCACGGCGTTGACTAATAGTAATTGCAGTGTTCGTGTGAGTAATTGTAGTTGCATTTGATTTATTGCTTCCCCTTAATCAACAAACCAAAATTCATTGGAAATAAGCAACGCCTGAGCAAAGTCTACTAGCTCGTTGGTTGCAAGGAATTCAAGTCCGAGTGAGATTTCACTATCCGTAGGTGATCGCCCCAGTGTGTATTGATAGGCAAGCTCAATCGAATGTGACGCTTCGTTCGCTTCGATCCTTGTAGCCAAATTGTGTGAAACTCTTTCAATAAACGGGCTATTTAGTGCGAATAACGCCTGTTGGGGAACTGTGGTGGTCGGCCTCAGTGCGGTGGAGCTGTCAGCGTTGGCAGCATCGAAGACCTGAATCATATTGGGAAGATTTTGACGTTCGACAAAGGCGTAAATTGTTCGGCGGTTATTATCTTCACGATCGAGCTCTACAGGCCGTCCATACATAGTCCGGTCCAACAGCCCACTGGCAAGAAGAAGACTATCACGCATTTGTTCGAGATCGAGGCGCCGGCGATTGAATCGCCAATAATACTGATTACTCGGATCAATTTCGTTTTGCTGGACGAATTTCATAGTGTCTGGAATGAATGAAGTGCGCTGATAGGCCTGGCTGGTAAGGATGAGGCGGTGTAACGCTTTAGTTTGGTAGTCGTTGGCAATTAGATAAGCTGCCAGATAATCTAAAAGCTGCAATTGTAAGGGCGGTTCGTTACGTAGCCCGAAATCACTTGGGTTTTCGACCAATGGTGTACCGAAGTGATGCAACCAAATGCGATTCGCCCAGACGCGAGGGGTCAACGGATTGTCTCGATCACCAATGGCGTGTGCTAAATCGAGACGCCCTGCCCCGCGTTCGAATGGTTTGCGGTCATGGGAAAGAACATCTAAGAATTGGCGTGGAACCGTGTTGCCAAGTTGTGTTGGGTCACCTCGTTGAAAGATCGCTGGGTCCGTCAATTCCGATTTATCCACCATCACCATGGCACGGTCTGCTGCATTTGCATTGCTCACGGCGATTGAATCAAGAGAGTTTAGTAGGCCTCGATATGAATCCTTATCGGTTCTGCCAAGATAGAAGTAGAGACGGCGTTTCGGGAACCAGACGGGACTAGAATTGTCGAGCAGGACTTGTGCCAATTCGTCCTCTTTGGGGTCCGGCGTTGAAGAGTATTGTTGTTCCAGCGTTTCTATTTCACGGCGTATTGCATCGCGTTGTGCGCGAATCTTAGCCTGGTATTGCGCGTCCTTGCCGATTTCAATGCGAGGGTTCCCAAAGAATCCCTGATCATGGGAATTACCATCCGTCCCTTCGGTAATCAGGATCGTTAGAAAGCGATTGTTTTCGTTGAGAGGGATAGATAGTTCTGGACCTGGTTGCTGTGCTTTGAATGCAGGCTGATAGAATCGACGTTCGCCGTCTAAGTAGATGGCCACGTCAATAGTGCTCATGTCTTTAGCGCCACCATGGCCGATTACTGTCTTAAATTCCCCCTGCTCGAAGTCGTGAAGTGCACGGATCGCGGCAATATCAATTGTGAAACCCTTGTTGGCATGCAATCCCATCATCCAATTAGGTTCGGCGGCGTAATCAATTCCATTAATTGAGGTGGAGGTGAATCCCTGAGAGGGCCCGTATTTGATGTAATCCCAAGAGGCGGTTTTATTGCCGATAGGTGCATCATGAATGGCAAGTCCGGTAGAAGATATGATCTGGGACGATTTTTGTTGGGGAATAAAAACGCCGTCTACATAAGGATTCTCAGCGGGAAGATAGGTATCAAACTTTCCAGCATCAATGCTGGAAGTGCTTCCCGCTGTGGTTTCACCTGTTACTGGATTGATTGCCTTATTGGCTTCGCCTTTTCCAAGCCCGTCTCCACCGGCCATTAAATCTGCAAGATTGATGATCCCCTTACCCAACTCGGCAGACCGTGACTCGAGACTCTTGATCTTATCTCGGATTACGGAACGCAATCCCCAGCTGTTTGTCAAAAGCTCACCATAGACTTTTGCAATATCTTCAGGGGACTGGGGTTTGTATTTAACAAGTGCTGAAATGACGCGAGGTTCTATCCCCTGCTCTTTCCAGAGTTCCGGTGTGAGTTCTCCGCCCTGCATCAGGTCGGCCCAGGGACCGAATATACGATGTCCTGTTCTTGCATGCTGTGCAATGTACTGACGCCACGCGTAAGTGATCTGTGGACGCAATTGGTCCTTGGTTAACGAAAGGAAAAAGATTGTTGTTTCCGTGTTATCCGGTTCGGTGGTGGCCACCCTTACAAGGTGTTCGGTAGTTCGTGAGCGGGCGGCGTATAAGGTTTCCGTGTAGAGTTTAGATTGACGATCGGCAATCTCCTGAAGTTTCTTGTTGTAAGCGTCTTCAAATGCCTTCCCTTCTTCTGTAATTTCACCGACTCGCGGTCGTTCGTATGGTTCCTCACTGTTTGCGAATACGCCGTAAAGCGAATAATAATCCGCCGTGGGAATGGGGTCGAACTTGTGATCATGGCAGCGAGCACAGCTTACCGTGAGACCGAGAAAGCCTCGGCTGACGACATCGATTTGATCATCGATTACGTCATGGATATTGTTATCAAATAAACGTCCCAACGTTAGAAATCCCATTGCAGATAGTGCGGGGGAATTTTCTGGAAGGTCCAGTTGGTCAGCAGCCAGTTGCTCGGCAATAAACTGATCAAATGGTATGTCTTGATTGAAGGCTCTAATGACATAGTCGCGGTATGTGTAAGCAAATGGGCGGATCCTTGCATCGCCATACATGAGCACTCCGTCCTTTGCATCGGAATATCGAGCCACATCAAGCCAGTGCCTAGCCCATCGTTCCCCGTAATGCTCTGATGCGAGATACCTGTCAATGAGCTTGGAGTAATCCTGTAATGGTGTATCCAATTCTTCCAGGGTGGGAGGTAAACCAGTTAGATCGTACGAAAGACGCCGGATCAGTGTCCGCGCGTCCGCTGTTGGAAGAGTTTCCAATCCACGGTCCTGTTGATTGATCTCCAACAAGTAATCCACGGGATGGCGGTCTTTGGGGATTTCAGGCTTAACGATTGGCAGGAACGCCCAGTGCTGTTTCGCATTCTGTTCGATCTCTGTCTCAAATTTCCCTTCGCGGGGATCTGCGGCTCCAGTGAGAATCCATTGCTCGAGAAGTTTGATCTGGGTGCTCGTGAGTTTATCTCCGAAATCTGCCGGCGGCATCTGGAGTTTTGAGTCCGTGTGCCGGACCGCCTTGATTAGAAGGCTCTTTTCAGGAAATCCGGGCACGATGGCGGGGCCACCGTTTCCTCCGCGGAGTAATCCCGCCTTTATGTCTAGCCGCAGTCTGCCCTCGATATTGGATTCGCTATGACATTCATAGCAATGTTTCGATAGTAAAGGACGAATCTTAGCTTCGAAAAACTCGTAGTCATCTCCGCTCGCAATGTTGCAAGTTAGCAGAGCGAGCAAAATCAATAACGTTCGCATTGTTAGGCTGTCCAGGAAGGATGCAAAGGTGAGACTAGTAATTCTACCGCATTTGTTCGTTGAATACATCGAATGTTATACGACCCCTATCCATAGATAGGGGCAATGGATTCTGATATTAGTTAGGATGGTATCCGAAATATTGGTGGGACAAAGCAAAATAGACAAGGTTAATTTACGATGGATAGACCGACACGAGTAAGGTTTTGGGTGATAGCCTCTTGTATGTTGATGGGGATCATTTTGTATGTCGATCGATATGCTTTCGGAATTGCGCAGCCCTATATTCGTCAGGAATTGGAGCTCAGTAAGACCGACTTCAGCTATGCTCTAAGTGCATTTTTCTGGTTTTACGCTATTGGCCAGATGCCAGCTGGCTGGCTCTCAGATCGGTTTGGTCCTAGGCTTCTATTGACGAGCTATATTCTCGTCTGGAGTTTTTTTGCCGCCACCGTCGGAATGGCTGGGTCGTTGGTGATGCTTTGTCTTGCACGAGCTGCCTTTGGTCTTGGTCAGGCTGGCGCGTTTCCGACGGCTTCAGCGATTGTTGGACGCTGGATCCCTAAGGCCCAAAGGGGTAAGGCGAGTAGTTTCGTGGCTTTGGGGGGGCGTATCGGTGGTGCGATTGTGCCAATTGTCAGCGCCATATTGCTTGTTGCATTTTTGCCGTCAGATCAAGGATACGAACTTGAACCGAGTCAAATATTGCAACCCACGGAGGTTGCAAAGACGATTGCCGAAAATCGAAAAGTTAAAGAAGGTAATAGACCATATCTATCTCGGATAGACGAATATGTGGGCCAGGTGGTCGCAAAAGAAGAATCAGACATTCTCACCAAACGTATTCTTTCGGTTGCATTTAACCAGATCATAAATGATCCCGCTTTCTATCAAAGTGAGGCATTTGATGAGTTAGGTAGCTTGGACCGGTTTGCTACAGAACAAATTGAGCTGATTCGCAGTGGCCAAACGCTGGTTGTTCGTGATAGTCAGCGTCTGAACAGGCATCTTTTGGAAGCAGTGTTCCCTGTGGGCATTGAAGGTCTTTACGTTGCTAGTTGGCGGCCTGTGATTTTCCTGTTTGCGGGATTGGGAGTGTTCGCTGCGCTGATTACCTGGTTAGTCC
>CALKCC010000293.1 GCA_938082855.1 uncultured Pirellulaceae bacterium
TAAACAGGTTGAAGATATTGAAGTTCGTAGTACCTACGATTGTCGCTTCGATTCCAGTCACAGCGTCGCTTACCTTTTTCAAATATGGAAACTTTGAAGCCTGGTTTTATAACATCCAGAGTCTGGGGCAGATTGCACTGCTATGGAGCGGCATCACCTTAGCGATGACGGTTCTCCATTTAACTGAATTACTGGTGCGGATTAAAATAGGAGCAAGGATGTATTATCCCTGTTTTGCGACGGCTTCCATCTTAATCTTCATCGCCGTAGCGTTTACGGCACGAATCAATCAGGATCCATTTCAGGCAGCAACACTATGGCTATATTGCACTCCCGTGATCTTTCTGGTGCTTGGAAAACTCACTTCGCGTAGCATGATCGCCGAAAGCTAAGCCCCGTCGTATCTTGCCTTCAAGGTAAAAGACATGGGGATGGGGATGAAGGATTCCTTGAATTTCCAATGGTGTGGGGACACGGCTTCCATCATGTCAGCAAATGGGTTGAAAAAGCCTTCAGCCCGTTCTTGTAAGAGCTCGATTTGAAACCCCTGTGCGATCAGTGGAGTGATGATATCGGCGAAGGAATGCTCCCACATGTGATAGGCATGTAATCCGGTATCCGCATCGGGATCCGCATATGACCCTGAAGTTTCATCGGATGTTGGCTGATCAGAAAACGGTTGGTAGGTAGGCTGAAGGACTGGCGGGTCGGAATCTGGAACGACCTCCATCAGGCTCAACATTGGATGCACTTCTTCCAGATAAAGGGTGCCGCCTGGTTTGAGCAAACTGGCACAGGTGCCGGCCCAAGCGTCTAGGTCAGGAAGCCAGCACAAAGCGCCTCGTCCGGTATAGATGATGTCGTACTTTGAATCACTGAGCGTCTGACACGCATTGGCGATGGTCGAAACAACAAACGATGCATCTTGGATGTTTAATTGTTGAGCGAAGAGTTCAGCTTCCGCGATAGCTGCAGAGGAAAAATCGAGTCCTGTCACAGTGGCACCGCGGCGAGCCCAACAAAGTGTATCGACTCCGATGTGGCACTGCAGATGCAGGAGTGACTTACCCGACACATCTCCAAGTTCTTCAATTTCCCACGGACTGAGGCGACATTCGCCATCGAGGAATTGTTGAATTCGATAGAATTGGGCACCACTTCCACGAGCATGCATCGCAGCAATCGCATCCCATGCTCCGAGGTTCTCGTCAATCTGTTGTTGCCACTTTTGAGTCATGAGTGAGTCGTTCTCTTGAATTTAGCTATGCCGATTCAACAGCTAACAGATCTGCCAGATCGTAGCCAGCATCAATTTGTTCACGTAAAGCATTGCTACGGCGAAACTCTTCCGCTTCTGCAAAGCTGACAAAACTAGCATCAGGATATTCCTTTGTAACCTCATCCTGAATCTCATGAATACCGACCCGGAAAAACTCTCGTCGTAGATTAATCAGATTAAGACGCTTGTTTGCAAATTTGCGATGTAGTTCATTTTCTAGTGATGGTGCATCTTCCGAATAAATCATGGCATGAACATCAAACGGAAATGGTACAGAAGCATCTCCCAGTTCCTTAACACGATCAAGTGGTTCTAACCTGCGCGTCATTCCTATCTTGTAAACACCTTCTCCGAATACACCAACATTTGAAATCACGTATACGTGACCGGAACGCGTTTGCTGAGCCCGAGCAATTGCTCGTTCTTTGTTCGCTAAGGCTTCCTGCAATTCTCCTTCCAGTTTCGCTACTAGTTCATTGAGTTTGGTTCTTTCTGTGTCATGAGCATTCTCTAATTCTAAACGAGCACGTTGAAGAGCGAATTCTTTTGCCTTCTCGTCCTCCTCAGCTTTCTTCTGGGCCTTTTCGATTTCTCGTCGAGCCCTCTCTTCTTCTCGCATCTGTTCTTTGATGCGTCGCTGTTCTTCTCGTTCTGCATTTAACTGATCGCGATGTTCGTATACCAGATAAAGTTCTTGTAACTTCATTTTCAAATAGGCATTGGTAATGAACAACTTCTTGGATTCACCGAGTTTGTTGACCTGGTCAAACGCTCGCTGAATTCGCTTTTCCATCCGGTCTACATTACTGTACTTGACACTTGAAATTGCTGAATCACATTCACCGTTAAATGCTCGAAGCATGAGCTTACTATGCTCAGCAATCATCTTCGCACCTTTTTTTGCGTCACCTTCTACCAACCATTCTTGCGAACAGTGAGTCGCAGTTTTCTTTTTGATCAGTGTCTTTTGTTGCGTGCGAATTCTTTTGATTTCATGCTTATATTGTTCTGAATCTTCAAACCCATATTTTGTTTGATAAAACGCGAATGATTGCAATTCGAGTTGATCTTCAACTTCAGCTGTTTTCTTTATTAACGAGTTATATACAACTTCCTGACCAGCGATCCTTTCTTGCCAAGCTCTCTCAGTTTTTTGGTTTTGTTCAATCGTCGTTTGGAGATCGATACGATACCTCTCCAGTTCTGCCAACGATTCAAATGGAGGCAAAATCTGCTTAGCCTCTTTTAGTTGCTGTTGAACTTTGTCCCTATAGGATTCCAAGTCTCGAATTCCATCAAATCTCTCCAATTCAGAATTCAGGAATTGAATATCTTCTCTCGATTTGAAATAAAAGTAGGCTGCCATCGCGAGCAACCCTGCTAAGACAATAGAAAGTAACACAAAGAAGGAAGTCATCTTTAAGAATCGCCTTTGTTGGTGAATTTGATATTTATCTTGTTTCGTTAAGATATCAAATCGCCCCTCAAAGCAGGTCAACGAATCAACCACCATTGATATGAAGCAGCATGCACGAGAAATGTAGTCGTTGTGCTCTGGGCTGTTTTGAAGAATTCCATGTGAGAAAACGTCATTCTCCAGCGTCGTATTATGACGGGCAAGCGTACGGATGCATTTCCGGTCAATACGTCTAAAGTCAATCAGGACAATTGACTAGTGAACCACTTTTTCTGCAAACAGGTATGGGGAGCTACGCCCTATTTATCTTAAATCAATAGTCACTTCCCCTGACACCATTGCCCCGATTGCTTGTATGGTAACTCTACTTCGGAGTGGAAAATTCCGGCAGGTTATCGGCCATGCCGGCGCGGGTGCGTCGGAGCTCAGCAATGGTTGCCGCACGCATCCGTCTGAGCTTATTTAGATACTCGGGCTGAAACGCCAGATTCACCAACTCCTCTGGATCGTTCTTCAAATCATACAACTCTTCGACCTCGCCCTTCACAAGAGTACGAATGTATTTGAAGTCTCCCTCGGCTAAGGAAATCCACCATGGCACTTTAGCCGTTGCCAATAGAACCTCTTCATCGGTCGGAATCACATCCGTTGCACTTCCATAATTCTGCCCGGTCATCACCGTGAGCGTAGGGTGCTTCCATTTCTTTTGCGAGTTCCGTAGGACGGGAGCCAGACTGTGGCCATGCATTCTCCATGGTAGCGGTAGGCCGGCGTAATCAAAGAACGTGGGAGGAAGATCGACTCCACTCACAGCGGCATCGACAACACCACCAGCTTCAATTTTCCCAGGAAGGCTCATAATCAACGGCCCCCGAATGTTGGCATCATAAGGAGCGATCTTTTGTTGGAATCCTTTTTGTCCCCAGGCGATCCCCTGATCCGAAGCAAAAACGATCAGTGTGTTTTCGTACTGTCCTGTCTCTTTTAGTGAGGCGACAAGCTTACCGACAGCATCATCAATCGCTAGAACACCTTGTTGATACTGACGTACCCAATTCTGCAATGTGTTTCCGTGAATCGGAGCGTTCTTAACCGTCCGTTGCTGTACACCTGATTTAAGTTCCGGTTCTCCATTTTTATCCAAGGCCCAACGGTCACGAATCTGGACGTACTTCGGTTTGTCAGCTCGATTCTCTCCGGTAAAGATATCTTTGGGCACTGGAACTTTGGCATTGGGATATGCCTCAACATGTCGTTCGGCAGGCGTAAAGGGTCCATGGACGGCTCCAAAGCATAACCACAGATACCAGGGTTGCTCTGCATCCCGATGATCACCACGGATGAACTGGTCCGCCCGTTCGGTGTACCAGTCGGTCGTGTATCCCTGAACTCGAGTGCTCTTACCGTTGATCTCCACGATCTGGTCATCAAAATAATTACCCGCGTTGTCAGGATGCGCAGGACGGTTCCAAACGATTTGATAATCCCAATCCCGGCCATAACCGTTGTCGACACCAGTATGCCACTTCCCAATCTGAGCGGTCGTATATCCGTGTTGACGAAAGACACTGGGCCAGAATGGCGTCTTCGCCGGATCGTATGCACTGCCAGGGTATTCACCTTCCATCCGCATCGACTCGACACCAAATTGGTGATAGCCGGTCAACTGGGTCGCTCTCGAAGGCATACACCAGGTGCCGATGTAGGCCTGACTAAATCGTACGCCGGTCGATGCCAATTGATCGATATTGGGAGTGTTAACCCAGTCATACGCCTGATCGTAGCAACTGACCGTACGATGCGACTGATCATCGGTAAAGATGAACAAAATATTTGGGCGTTCTTTAGCCTCCAGTGACGAGGTTAGGCTGGAGATTAAGACAATAAGGTAAACGATTAAAATTCGTTTCATAGCGATCACAAAAAAATGGATGGAAGTATGTTTCAACTTCCATCCATTCTAACGTGCTGTGATTCAGCGGGAATGTCGCTTCAACCAAGTTTGGTAAAGCTTTCCACTGCGTGCAGGTGACCTTCTGTTAGTCCAAAAAGGACTTGAGCTTCTTTGAGCGGAACGGTTGCTGCAGTTTTTGAACCGCCTTGTTCTCAATTTGGCGAATACGTTCTCGCGTCACCTGGAAAATCCGTCCTACTTCTTCCAGTGTGTAACAGTAACCATCGCCTAAACCGTAACGTAGTTTCAGGATTTCACGTTCACGCCAGCTGAGTACTTCCATGGCATCCTGCAATTCGGTAGTCAGAGCGTCATGGTTTGCTCGAGCTAGCGGATCGAATTCACGATGATCGTTAATGAAGTCACCGAATTCGTTTTCGTCACTATCACCAACAGTTTGGTCCAACGAAAGCGGTTGCTTGAGCATCATGAGGATACACTGAGCGTCTGACAGTTCCATCTTGCCGTGTTCAGCGACTTCTTCCGGTGTCGGGTCACGACCAAGAATCTGTACCAATTCTTGACTCAGGTTTCTCACGCGAGTCATGACTTCGACCATATGCACGGGTACTCGAATCGTACGGCTCTGGTCTGCCACAGCGCGAGTGATCGCCTGACGGATCCACCAGGTGGCATATGTGGAGAACTTATATCCACGCTGATATTCGAACTTCTCTACGGCTCGCATTAAACCTGTGTTACCTTCCTGAATTAAATCGAGGAAGGTTAAACCTCGGTTGCGATACTTCTTCGCAATGGAAACAACCAATCGAAGATTTCCAGCTGATAGTTTCCGCTTGGCTTCATCGTATTGATCTCGATACAGAATCGTATTATCGACTCGTCGAGTCAGTGTATTTGTACTTTCCTGTGTCGACTTAATCAGGTGCACTAATTCAGTCTTCAAGGCATCTGCATCGGTCCAGGAATCTGCCGTTCCATCTTTGACTGCCTGAAGCTGCTGTCTCAGGGAAATCATTCGTTTTTGGATTTTGCAGAGTTCTTTGAACGCCGGTTGAAGCTTATTGGTTCGCAGATTCATCTCTTCGATCAGTCGAACGGCCTTATTTCGGCGGACGACCATGCGACGCCAGGCTTCGTGACGTTTCTTTTTAGAGTTCTTCTTATAGATCGCTTCGCTGAAGTCTCGGCGATTGAGCTTCAAAAGTTCGCGGATCGTATCGAGATTGGGGCCTAAGCGTTTCAGGACAGCTTCCTTGCCCGAAGCATTGGTAACGGACACTTCAATCGTGCGGTCCAGTCGAAGCTTCCCGTGCAGGACTTTATCCAGCATCGAGACGGCCGCTTGCAACATATAGTTAGTAGCAAGCATATTGTTTCGATAGTGGTAGCGTGTTGCTTCGATCTCTTTGGCGTAAGCAAGCTCTTCTTCGCGGGACAGCAATGGGATTTCGCCCATCTGCATCAGATACATGCGAATTGGGTCGTCAGTGATATTACGGGACTCACTGCGAGTGGTGGATTCCTTGCGTTTTCCGATAACTCGTACGTCGGCCTTGGAATCTTCTTCAAATACGTCAGTTGTGGTTGCTTGAATCACGAAGGTGTTCCTATCTACTCTCTCTAGCTCATCTCAACATCGAAGCATTTTCTGCCTGTGAATGAAACTTAGGTTACTTTCTGTAGCCAAAGTTGCTTTTTTCAGAGCATTTACAAATCTCAGATGTTCTAGACACAGTTGTACCGATTAGGGGGGTAATTCCGTCTCCCGAGGCGGGGCGCAAGCATCATGCGGTTAGGAGAGGTAGATTGATGTCCATAGAATCTGTAAGTACAACTACTTATATGATTGCAATGTTTCTACTAGTGGCAACCCTAAATAGCGTTATCGCGCTGTTTGTTATGGCAATTGCCGCCATTTGCCGTATAAACCAGAATAAGAATCCGGAGCTTTTTTTAAATAATCTCCAGCTGTATATAAGAAGTTGGACACTCTCGGCAGTCTTTTTAGTGGCGGCATATTTCGGCTATGGGCTATATAGTTTGCTTGTTATTTTGGTATTAGCGAAGCCCAGCTACAGAATGACCAATCTACAAACTATCTCATTCACGCTTGTGGCGGGAATACTACTGGTTTGTATTAACTTAGTTTTGGTGCTGGGTGTATTCTATTTAGGAGGAGGACTAGTTATTGGTCGGCAATTATAGATAGCCATCTCTATTAATCATTGATGAAAGACCAATATAAGCCTCAAAGTTTGAAATGAATCTACCTCCTTTTATTGCCAGCGCGACCGGACAGGCTAATTTATGGAAAGATCTGATCCACAGCGTCCCTACTCTGGCTGCTCTGGCTCAACTTGCCTCGGACCGCTTGGTCGTTTCAGCTCCGGCCGACTACGAGTTATCTCCCGAAGCCAGGACCATTCTTTCGATCACTCGTAATCGCGGCGTCATTGAGCTCAAGAGTAATAACACCGAATTTGAGTCATCTCAGCGAATGCTAGCTGTTTATGTTGAACGGACGGCAGAATCTCACGTTATGTTTCGCAGTCGCACCGAGCCAGAAATTACGGTGCGATTTTTAGAAGGATTTCGACAGTTGTGTGATGCAGGCCTGGTCATGCATCAGGTTGGAGGCGAGTTTTCTTTAACAACTCGCGGTTATGACAAGGCCAAAACCATCAACCCGGCCGAATGCAGTGCTCTGGAAGCTGAAGGTACAGAGTTAGAACTGTGACATTTAACCAGTTAACCAGTTAGCCATGTGGCATTGGACATTTAGACAGTTAAACAGTTAAACAGTTAAACAGTTAAACAGTTAAACAATTAGACAATTGGCAAGCCTGAGTTACAGAGTCAGGGAGCTTGTCCGTTCCACCTACGCCCGTTGGGCTTCGGCGGATAAACTCCGTCCTCCACTACAGAGGTCATGCATTAGAATCAGGGAGCTTGTCCGTTCCACCTACGCCCGTTGGGCTCTGGCGGATAAACTCCGTCCTCCGCTACAGAAACAGGGAGCTTGTCCGTCGTAGTCCGCAGGACGAAGTCGGATCAAAGGCTTCCAAGAAAATTGCGTAGGCCGGACGGCCGAAGCTAACTAGTGCTTCTGTTTCTCTGAGGGTAAGAACTCCGGTATCACCAAAACCTCTTACTGGCTACTGCTCTTCCGGAGCCGGTCTTCAGGTATTGCTCATAAGCAGCAGCCTTCTTGTGATCTCTAAAATAGATACTTACTTCGACTGTCCATGGGCGATAATCCGAAGTGCTTAAGCACTCACCTCTGTTATGTTCCTCTAGCCGTTTTTTAAGATTGTAGGTCAGTCCGATATACCTCTGTTCTGGATTCTGTTGAGATTTGATTAGATAGACACTAGGCATTTGATATCTCCTTACGGATTTAATTAATGTTCATATACCTAGTTGCGCTTACGGGCCAAAGGGCGCCCTGAAATCTGAAAAAATAGTGTCAGCCCGATGCCATGAATGAACTCAATGATTTGGACTAAGCTTATTGATCGCTTCGGCCGTTCGGCCTACGCAGGAAAGAGATGAGAATAATCAGGCCCGACTTCGTCCTTCGGACTACGACGGGTAAACTCGTGGACACTGTGACATTTAACCAGTTAGCCATTTAGCCATGTGGCATTGGACAGTGGACAGTGGACATTTAGACAATTAAACAGTTAAACAATTAGACAATTGGCAAGCCTGAGTTACAGAGTCAGGGAGCTTGTCCGTTCCACCTACGCCCGTTGGGCTCTGGCGAATAAACTCCGTCCGACGAAGTCGGATTAGGGGACTGGATTGTCCTATTCAAGTTTTTTTAAAGAAACTTCTTTCGAGTGACCAACCGTGTCACACCGCTTTACGATCATTGTGATAACAAACATTTGAGAGATCGTAACCAAATGGATCCAACGACCATAACGGGTCTATTTTTAGAGAGTTGTAAAAAGGAGTTTTACAATGAGTAGAGTATTAATCAACGACGTACCTAATGACGCACTAGTTTTTTGGAATCGCCAGTGGCATGAATACTGCCAGTGGATTGAATTCAAACGCGAGTTGGAGCAGGAAGCAACCTGGTACTTTCATGAAGTGAAAAAACCAAGGTAGCAAGTTTGCTGCGGCCGAGCCCAATTGTCTACTTGTCCAATGCCCAACTGTCTAATTGTCTAATTGTTTAACTGTCTAACTGTCCATTGTCCAATGCCACATGGCTAACTGGCTAAATGGTTAAATGGCTAATTGGCAATCCGCTTCGTCCTAGCGGCCTACGCATTGGTGGAAAGGGATTTCCTTGGCCCGACTTCGTCCTACGGACTACGACGGGTAAACTCCGAAGCCTGAAGGGCATAGTCGGCCCCAATTGTCTAATTGTCTAATTGTTTAACTGTCTAACTGTCCATTGTCCAATGCCACATGGCTAAATGGCTAAATGGTTAAATGGTTAAATGGCTAATTGGTTACCTGTTTAACGGCTCGGCCAAAGTATTCATATCGATCGAATACATTGGTTTTTAACTCGGTAGCTCTGGGATCCTGAGTGCGACGCATCCATCGCGTCACCTCGGATTTCAGTCGGCGTTCCTGACGGGAATACTCCGGATGTCCGGCAACATTATTGATCTGCCAAGGGTCAACTCTGAGATCGTAAAGTTCAAATTCCGGCCGTTTCGCAACCGCCAAGTCACGCCATTGTTGCAAATGGGGGGCCGCTTCACTTTCTAGTAACAGACTCTTGGTGAGCGAGTTATCAATATCTCCAAAAGGCCCCACGGCCCAATGTGTCTCAGGGTCACCAGCCGGATGTAACTCGGGGCAAATATTCCAGATCCACAAGAATTCCGCGGTACGGATGGCTCGGCAAGGGTAAGACGCATCCCCCGCTCGAACATTCGCATGCCGTTCCCTTTCCAGAAACACCGAATCGCGATGGTCAACCGTTGCTCCTTGCAACACGTCGACAAAACTCTTGCCCGCCATTTCACGGCCTTCCATCCCGATTAATTCAAACAAGGTCGGACCAATATCCTCAAAACTGACAAACGTATCTGACTTAATGCCACTCTCAATCTTCCCCGGCCACTGTATGGCAAAGGGAACACGAGTGCCCCAGTCATAAACATTTGCCAAACCACGAGGCATCTGCCAGCCATTGTCTCCAAGCATTAGGATGATCGTATTTTCATACTTCCCGGCTCGTTTCAGAGACTCGATGATTTCACCACACTGATGATCGAACTTCTGAACTTCGGCATAGTAGTCCACAATTTCTTTACGTACTGTTGGATGATCGGGAAGATAGCCGGGAACTTCAACTTTGGAGGCATCCAACCCTCGATAAAATTCCTGTTCAGCTTCCCAGGGGCGATGAGGGTCATGGGAACCAAACCAAAAGCAAAACGGTTTATCGCCGACCGTCTCCAGGAATGCCGCAAATGACTCCGATTTAAAACCGGCTGGATTGGGTTTCCCAAAGGTATGACGCTCACCTAAATAACGTCCCGGCCCCCAGCCTTTGATCATATATCCAACTTGATACTCGGCATTGGAACGAGACAGGGCTAACGGAAACGTCCATTGCTGATCAGGGAAATGTCCCCAGAGATTAGCTGCATCCTGGAGTTGATGCGAAACCCGACCGGTTAACAATACTGCTCGAGACGGCGAACATGAGGGGACCTGACAAAATGCATTAGTAAAGTAGACACCGTTTCTGGCGATGGAGTCGAAGGTCGGTGTCTTTACTGAGCGGTCTCCCATCATAGAAGCATGAGGTGCGGCCCAGTTATCTGCTAACAGAATGAGAACATTCGGCTTCGAGTTCTCGGCATTCACTAACGTCGTCAACAACGAGACAAACAGAAAAAACCAGCCTGTGGCCCAACGATTCATGGTCATAGAGTCGATCCTGCAAAAACTAGCATGAGTGGATTGTTCCATGATACACTCAACGATACTACTCATCCTGAACCATCATGATATTAGCCCTGATCGAGGAAAGCCCTATGATTCGCTTTACCTTACCAACACTTTCTCTGCTTTTAATTTCATTGACTGTACCCTGCCAGGTCGATGCTCAGGCATTGGAAATACCTGACAGCGGCCGGATCGCCGTGATCGGAAACAATCTTGCCGACCGCATGCAGCACCAGGGGTGGTTAGAGTCATATATTCAGGCAATTTATCCCAAGCAGAAAATCTCCGTCCGCCATTTAGGGTTCACCGGAGACGAGGTCAATTTGCGTCCTCGGTCCAATAATTTCGGATCGGCTGATCAGTGGCTTACCAAAGTACAGGCAGATGTAGTCTTTTGCTTTTTCGGATACAACGAGGCACTCCGCGGACCCGAGACGATGGATCAGTTCAAGCAACATCTGACGTCCATGATCGAGGGCATGAAACAACAACGATACAACGGTGAATCCGCGCCTACCATTGTTCTCTTTTCCCCCATCGCTCACGAAGATCTTCACAGCCCTCACCTACCAGATGGATCGGAAAACAATCCTAAACTGCTGGCGGCGACCACCGCCATGAGCGAAGTCTGTAAACAGCAAAATGTTCGCTTTGTGGATCTATTCCGCCCAACACTTTCACTCTACGAAGGCTCGTCCAAACCACTGACGCTCAATGGCGTCCATTTACTCGACCATGGTGCCGATGCGGTTGCCAAAATAATCATCGATCGACTCTTTGGCCTAAATGCAAGTCAGGTAGCAAAACGGGAACAAATCGAACGTATCCGGGAAGCCGTCCTGGAGCGAAACTACTACTGGTTCAGCCGTTACCGAGTCGTCGATGGCTACAACGTGTATGGTGGACGCTCGACGTTAAATTGGTTCGGGCAATCCAACGCCGATGTGATGAAACGTGAGATGGAAATCTTTGACGTGATGACCGACAATCGCGATGCATTGGTTTGGGCGCGTGCCAATGGGAAAGATCTGGAAGTCAAAGATGACAACCTGCCTGGCGAGCTGGTCGTTCGCACCAATAAACCAGGAGCACTCGAAGGCGGATTACATCCCTACCTCGAAGGTGCAGATGCCATTAGCAAGATGACAGTGGCTGAAGGAATGCAAGTCAACCTATTCGCTTCGGAAGCGGAATTCCCAGAGTTGGTGAATCCCGTTCAAATGTGCGTTGACCCCAACGGAGTACTCTATGCTTCAGTCTGGCCGTCCTACCCGCACTGGAATCCTACGCAACCACGAACGGACCGCATCCTAGCCTTTCCCGACAAAGATGCTGACGGAAAAGCTGACGAGTGCATCGTCTTTGCAGACAAATTAAACAGCATCACCGGAATTGAATTCTGGGGTGGCGGCATGCTGGTCGCAGCGCCACCGGAAATCTGGTTTCTCAAAGATACCGACGGGGACATGGTCGCAGATAAAAAGGTCCGCATGCTTCAGGGAGTCTCCAGTGCCGACACCCACCACAGTGCGAATGCTTTTGTCATCGGTCCGGACGGAGGGCTCTATTGGAGTCGAGGAATTTTCAATGTCGCCAACATGGAAACGCCGACCAAAACCTATCGCTCCACAGCCTCCGGTGTATACCGATTTGACCCGCGAACTTTTGAAATGGAATTTGTATTTCCTATCGGACCGAATCCACACGGAGATGTGTTTGATCAGTGGGGATTTCAATTCGCCAACGACGGCACGGGAGGAACCGGTAGCTATGTCAATATTGGTAAAGGCATGGGTAACAAACAGTGGTTCAAGAAACGAGTTCGACCAGTGGCGGCAACGGGCATTCTGTCGAGTAGCCATTTCCCCGAAGCCAACAACGGAAACTTCTTGATTTGTAACGTGATTGGTTTTCAAGGCGTGCTGCAACATGAAGTGAGTTTCAACGGCGCTGATATTACGGCTGAAGAAATTGAGCCCATTCTCTATTCATCGGATCCCACATTCCGACCATCCGACATCGAAATCGGCGGGGACGGAGCCATCTATGTCTCCGATTGGAGCAATGCCTTGATCGGCCATATGCAACACAACATGCGAGATCCTAATCGGGATGCTCAACACGGTCGTATCTATCGAGTGACCTATGAAGGGCGTCCACTGGTTGAACATCCACAGATGATTGGGGCTTCGGTGGAAGACATCCTGCCAGCGTTCCTCCTTCCTGAAAACGGTATTCGCTATCGAGCTCGATTGGAGCTGAGTGGAAGAGAAGCAAAGAGCACATTACAAACAGTCACCCGATGGGCTAAGACGCTAAATCCGAAAGACAACATTGAAGCTCAGGCTTTATTGGAATGCCTCTGGGTATTTGAGGAACAGCGGGTCGCCAATTTGGAATTACTGCGGCGCGTGTTTGAAGCAGAGGATGACCGTCATCGTGCCGCTGCCATTCGCACACTCGGTCACTGGGCTGGGAAGATTGAGGGTTGGGAATCATTGCTCAGCCAGGCCGCTCAAGATAGCTCGGCTCTGGTACGTGCCGAAGTTGCCAAAGCGGCGGTTGAACTACAGGGACTGGCGGCAGCCGAAGCTGTCTTTGAAGTTGCAGTTCGTCCGACGGACCCCGAATTGACGACCGTTTTAAACTATGCCACCAAAAGTTTGAATGTGGACGCTATCGTCAACGATGCGATTGCCAACAACAAACCACTTTCCAAGGCAGCCCAGTTGTATGTCCTGCGTAACGCCACCATTGCGGACTTGATGAAACTAGAACCTTCTGAAGCTGTCTATCTGGCCATCCTCGCTCGGGAAAATGCTAACGCGGAGCAACTATCGGTTGCGATCGACGGATTATCAAAACTACAGAAGACTGATCCTGCTGCCTTGATTGTCGATCTACTGAAGCAACGTGATGCCGAAGGTCAATCAGGCATTCTCGGACTCGGAACGCTACTTACCTTACAACCAGCCCAAGAGCTAGCTCCTCACGCCGCTACGATTGAATCACTAGCCGTGAACGGTCAGGCCAATGATACGAGGCGATTTGCCTTCGCCGCCTGGATTGCCTCGGACGGCACGGGCGACGACGCCTACCTGGCAGCGACTCGAAGTAAAGAACAACTGCGTGACTTCCTCTCTGCCATTCCTGCGATTCCGGACGACGGAGTACGAAGTAATCTGTATTCAAAAGTACTCCCTCTAGTCTCAGCTCTACCCACTCAGTTAGAAGCTGAAGCAGGAGGTGCTTCCTTATCTCCTCCAGGCATCCACGTTGATTTCTATCAACCGTCCATTGGGAATGTCGATATCAACAACCTCAATAAACTCACACCCAAAGAAAGTGGCATCGCCGATCACATTGGGATGGATGTACCTCAAAGAAAAGCCTCGGATGCATTTGCGTTGAAGTTCAGTGGCTACATTCGTGTGGATCAGCCGGGACGATACACGTTCTATGTCACTTCTGACGATGGCTCTCGAGTCTATCTCAATGATTCATTGTTGATCAACAATGACCGACTTCAGGGACCTACGGAACAGGCCGGCGAGATCGATCTGGCAGCCGGTAGTCATAAGCTCGTCGTTACTTACTTTGACAATGGCGGAGGCGATGCCCTGCGATTCCAATGGTCCGGCCCTGGCATTAACAAACAGGATGTAGCCAAGGATCGACTCTCTGTCAGTTCCGGCGAGACGATTCACGACTTCGCTATCAACTCGCTCGCGGCCATCCCCGGACACGAAGCTGAAAAATTCGATGCGTTAATTACACTCTTAAAAGCGGGACGGCAACGCACTTCCTCGATCAAAGCATTGAGCCTCATTCCTGCAGACGCTTGGCCACCGGCACAACTACAGCCATTGGCTGACAATTTAGTTTCCTACTTAACGGAACTACCAGCGGCCTATCGAACAAGTGATGCCGCTGTTCAGGCTATTGAACTCACGAAGACTGTCGCTGGCAAACTTCCTGATGCTCAAAAAGCAGCCATTGAAAACCGACTCGAGAATCTCGACGTACGAGTGATTGCCATTGGAACGGTACCGCATCGAATGATTTATGACAAAGAACAAATTGTCATCCAAACTGGCAAAACGGTTGAATTCAGATTCTCCAATACAGACAGTATGCCTCACAACTTTGTCATCACTATTCCTGGCGCGATGCAGGAAATCGGTGAATTGGCCGAGGCAACGGGGCGTGAACCTGATGCCATGGCACGACATTATGTACCGAAGAGCAATAAGGTCTTGCTCAACAGTACCTTGCTACAAACCAATCAGGTTGAAGCATTAATCTTTGACGCGCCTAAGGAACCTGGAATCTATCCTTATGTCTGTACTTATCCGGGACATTGGCGGCGAATGTATGGCGCGTTATACGTGGTTGCCGATGTTGAGCAATACAATCTCAATCCGGAAGCCTATCTGGCAGACAACCAACTGGAATTCAAAGACGATCTATTAAAGCTCAGCAGCCGTGGCCGAGAATGGAAAGTCGAAGAATTACTGGCCGACGTTAATCCACTGCCTATGGGACGCAATTACGAAGTTGGACGTGAACTGTTTAAGGTCGCGAGCTGTGCGTCTTGTCATAAATTGGGAGACCAGGGTCGAGTGTTTGGTCCTGACTTAGCAAAATTGGATGCTAAAACTTTCAACACCAGTCACATTCTGGAGTCGATTGTCGAACCTTCTAAAAAGATCGATGAGAAATTCCAATCGCACTCCTACTTACTGGTTTCAGGTAAACAAGTCACAGGCATGGTCATCAAGGACACTCCCGATGAACTACATGTCGTCATCGACCCCTTGGCCAAAGACAAAGCGACGATCATCGCCAAGGACGACATTGATGCCCAAAGGAAATCTGAAGTATCCCTGATGCCCAAAGGTTTACTCGATAAACTTTCTCGCGAAGAGATTCTTGACCTGATCGCCTATGTCATGGCCAAGGGTGATAAAAAGCACAAGATGTATATGCATGAACACCACGATCACTAAACTCATACTTTGCTTAACTCTACTGACAACTCTAACGTCCACAGCCCGAGCCGATTGGCCTCAGGCTGCCGGCCCCACCTATGACTTTGTCGACACGGGTAAAACGCCAACTCACTTTAGTGGAACCCGAGGTACGAATATTCGCTGGCGTGCGAAGCTACCCAACACTGGGCAGGGGACTCCTGTGGTTGTCGGCGATCGCGTCTTCATCCAGTGCCATGAACCGATCCAGGCGGATACTGAAATGAGTTCCCTCACCGTGGGACTCTGTTTCGACGCGAATACTGGAAAGGAGCTCTGGCGACGAGAACTACCTGCCGCACGGACGACTGACTTATCAAGTTTGTTTAGCGATAACACAGCTGCTTCAGCGGTCGCCACCAAGGAACTCGTGGCCTTCGTCAATGTGGGCGGACGCATCTCTGTGTTTGATCACGGTGGTAATCAAAAATGGACGTACGCCTGGGTACCCTTCGGACGTCATCACTCAAGACAACACGAGCCGTTCCTGTTCGAAAATCAACTCATTGTCGTCAAGACAATCAAGGACGACCTTCCCATTTCGGCCACAACCAAAGCTGGCTCTCACCCATTGGGACGAGGCAAAGAGTACTGGACGCATCTACATGCCTTTGATCTCGCGTCTGGAAAGACAACCTGGATCGCAGAAACGGGCACTGGAATTCACGCGGCATCCCGCTTCGGCATTTACCAGGGTAATCCGATTATCCTCACCGGTCGCGGCGGAGGTCACAAACCACCTGAAGAACCGTTCGGGATTTCCCGAGTAAATGCAAAAGACGGATCGACTGATTGGGATGCGGGGGTCGCTGGATATCCCTCTGCACAAAACGTCACCTGGAACAAAAACGGAGTCTATGGATTTGGAGGACAGACTCATTTTTCACTCGACCTGACAACCGGCTCACCCAGTTCGCTGGCATCATTGACCGACGACGTCTCCATTACTTCCGGTTTCCCAAATTACAGGACGCAAACACATAAGCAGTTTGAGCCAGCCAAAAAGGCGATCACCTACCAGACAAACATTGTCGTAGGCGACTACCATTATTTCCTCTCTCATAAAGCGGGGTTCATTGGCCGTGTTCATTTGAAATCCAATTCGGTCGAGTACTTACAGGTTCCGTTGCAAGTTGTGCGTAATATCAAAAACAAAGAGGAAAAGTACCTGTTCGATAAAACGCTTCCCAATGACATGAAGAACGCGGATGGTTTTCTTGCAACGCAGGATCGGCGGAATTCAGGAAGTGGATGGGGCCATGTCTCGGCTGCCAGCCCAACTGTGGTCGGAGATGTCATGTACCTCCCGACCATGGTCGGCACAGTGTATGTGTTGAAATGGAATGTAGATCAATTCGATGAAAACACCTTATTGTCGGTTAGTGACCTTGGGCCGGCGGGAAAAACCTGGACGCTGTCGAGTCTCGCACATTCAAACGGACGACTCTACGCACGGACATTGAAAGAACTTATCTGCATTGAAACTCCACAGGATTAACCATGAATAACTGGCGGACGATCATCACGACAATATTTATGTCAGGCTGCTACCTCCTTTCTGCAGAAGCCTCAAAAAACATTGTCCTTCCAACTGACGAGCTAAAACTACTTCCAGGATTTCAGGCCGAGATTGTTGCGACTTTCCCAAAAGAGCAAGCATCCATTATCAGTCTGGCGACAGACGTTCAGGGACACATTCTGGCCAGTAGCCAAAACGACAAACTCTTTCGAATCATCCCCGGAAAGCTCGGGCAACAACACCCTGTAACCAGCATTCACAATTTGAATGTGGAGTTTGGAGGCGGACATGGACTGCTCGTGGCTTTTAACAGCCTTTATCTGGTAAAGGCAGATGGGACGGGTGACAGTGGGGTTTACCGGTTAAAGGATACAGATGGGAAAGGGAATTATTCAAACCCTGAATTAATCCTTCCTATCCCTGGCCGCGGTGAACATGGCGGACACGGTTTGGTGGTGGGACCACATGGCAAGTGGATCTATCTCATCGCAGGCAATGCAACTGGCACACCAGCCGATCTCACTGCCGACCATACCATCAAACCAAAGGCGACCCCAAGCTATCAGGTCCCTAAACGACAAGGCTGGGTGATTCGCTTCTCTCCGGATGGAACCCAGCGCGAGATGTTTTGCGACGGTCTTAGAAATGCTTACGACATTGCCTTCAATCGCCAGGGAGATCTATTCACATTCGACTCCGACAATGAAGGCTTTATGGGTCTCCCGTGGTATCGCCCTGCCAACGTCTATCATTTGATCAGCGGAGCAGATTACGGTTGGCGTCAAAGCCCTCAAAATCTGATGCCCTACTATCCGGATACACTGCCCCCGGTGATAGAGATTGGTCCAGGTTCTCCAACCGGCGTCGTATTCGGAGACAAATCACATTTCCCTGACAAATACCAACAGGCGTTCTATGTTTGTGATTGGAGTTACGGACGAATCTATGCCGTTCATCTTGAGTCTAACGGGGCCGGCTACAAAGCCTCTTGGGAGTTCTTTGCCAGCGGGACACCACTGGCCGTGACCGACATCGTCGTGGGACATGATGGTGCGCTTTATTTTTCCACAGGTGGTCGAGGTAACCCGTCAAAAATCTACCGTATCTTCCACGCCCAACAGAATGACATCAGCAACAAGATCGACTTATCGAACGCCACCAAAGATCTGCGGAAACTCAGTTCCCTGAACGTATCGGACAATCCTGTCAGTTACGAATCTCTGGCTGACTCGCTGAAATCCGAGGATCGCACCATCCGATACGCCGCCCGGATTGTGTTGGAACACCAGCCCTTTGACGATTGGATTGAACATACGCTTACCGAGTCTCATACGACGGCATTGCTTGAAGGATTAACGGCAGCCGCTCGCCAGGCCACGCCAGCATTCAGGCAGCGTCTGACAGACAAGTTAACATCACTCCCATGGAAGACTCTCACAACAAACCAACAGCTCAACACGCTTCGCCTCTTTGCTATTGTTTTGGAACGAATGGGAATCCCTCAAGGGTCTGAGCGTTCGCAAACTTTGGACTATTTGAACCCTCTGTTTCCGTCCCCAGACAGTAACGTCAATAAGGAGCTCGCCCAACTGCTTAGTCACTTTCAACCTGAGCAGTTCACGGATCGCATTCTACAGTCGATATCTGAATCAGAATCGCTGATGACTCAACTGCACTTCCTTTCCATTCTGATGGACCAAGGCATTCACAACTTTACTGCGAAGCAAAAGGAACAACTAACGAGTGCGATCAATCCTTACGAATTGCGAGCCGTTGCTCATCGTAAGTACCGTGCACAAAGTGAACAACTACAGCAGTTAATAAGAACGCTAGGATTACCGGAAGGCGACGGGGAAATGCCATCACGCCCGGTCGTACAGTATTGGACACTCACAGACTTGTTGCCGCTCGCTTCCAAATCCTCACTCGACTCGGGCAATGCCGTGCAAGGGAAAGTGGCTTTTCGAGCGGTCCGTTGTGACAACTGTCATCGACTAGGTAATGCCGGAGGTGTACTGGGGCCTAGCTTAAATGGACTGTCCGGACGATATACTCCGCAAACCATCCTGGAACATATTGTCCAACCCAGTCGCGTGATCTCTGATCAGTATCAGTCCACCAGCTTCATCCTCAATGACGGCCGTCAGGTAAACGGGCAAATCGTCAATTTATCCAGTGGAAGCTATCAAGTACGGACTGATCCATTCCGTCCCTTTGCACGTACCACCATCCGAACCCAAGATGTAGAAAAAGTGCTACCCTCGAAAGTGTCTCTCATGCCATCCGGCTTACTTGATTCGTTAACGAAAGACGAAGTGCGCGACTTACTCGTGTACCTGTTAAACCCTGAGTAAGAGCAGCTTTTAATTAGGGGTAAATCTGAACCTCATTCAGGCCACCACCTAGCCCCCAATACGAGTCGATATAGATTCTCACTTTACGAGCCTGAGTCGATTCGAATTCAGTGATTTGCCAACCATCGCCGAACGGGACGGCCACTCCGGGCTCGAGCATGCCGGCGAATGTCTCACTGTACTTACCGAAGTGCTGTGGATATTTAAACGCTGCTTGAAAAGGCCGGTCAAACACTTTTCCAAATTGACGACTTTTCGTCGCCAATATCTGATCGTTTTCATCCCTCAGTTCAATTCGATACTTCATCGTCGCAAAGTCATTCAACCCTGCATTGGCTGTATTAAGGACTCTCACTTCAGATACAGATTGATCCGCCTTCCATTCATACTCAATCCAACCGGTCTGCTGATAAGGAAGCAGCCAATAGGTCGGAGCAACATAAAATGGAAAAGTGGCCATTTCATCACTGATCAATGGATGTTTGTCGGGGCCGTATCCCCCTAACGAGGCCGTCTCGATCGGACGCTGAAGATAGTTCAGTTTTCCATCGGCTGGAAACTCTGATGTTTTATTATCAATCGTTAAGTAAGGCGAGAAGCGAATACTGCGACTCCCTGATGCCGTGACGCGTGCTTCACGTGCCAGATTCTTCTCCAGAGATTCATCTCGTTCAGCAAGTTGTTGCTGTAAGATCGGAGCCAGACCAGCCTGAAGCTGCTGTTGGCTAACCTGTGAGTTATGCTCAATCGTTGCTACCGTAGGATCCGACTGGAATCGCAATCGATTATCGGCAATTTGAACGCCATTACCCAACGGATAAGTCTTTCCAAACATGGTCAGTTCTGTGGCTCCATCGACCGAAGCGCGAACTTGTGAAATTTGTCCCACACTGTTCATGATGAGTGCCAGGTCCAATGGTCCTGAGTTCTTAAAAATCTCCTGCCCATCCAGAGCGAGATAAGCTGCCTTCCGCATATATATCTGCTCGATATTTTCGTCATCGGTAATGCGGAACCAGGCCAGTTCAGCGGCGACCGTACCCCACTGAAATGTAATGGGTTGAGCCGCATCAACCACGAGCCAATCCGCTTCAAATTCTCCTCTGGGTATCTTGATCACACTGGCATCACCAATCCGTGTTACTTCGGCGTGAATCACCTCGCCCTCTTTCTTAAGAGGATTGAGCAATGTGACAAAGGTTTGCTGTTTGGTTTGAGGCAGCTTTCCCAGCGGCTCAATCGTGAGATCCCCGATTTGTAAAACCGAGTCTTCATGAATGTGATTAGGCGGATGCGAATACTCCGCGGCAAGCAAGTCACCGCGAATCTCGTGGACATCCTGCCCAGGTGGAATGGAGAAATGGACATATTCTGTTTCCATCCACTCCGTAGTCTTCGTCAGTGAACGAGTATCTCGGAGGCTTAAAGAATCTGGGACGTTATAGACTTCATTACATTGGGCTACAACACGGCCTTCGGCATCGAGTAGCGTGAGCGGAATTTTCCAGGCAAGGTTTTCATAGACGGCCAGGTCACTCTTTTGATATCGAACTTTCATGCGATAGCGATGTCCGGCCTTAAGCGTTTGGCGCACCTTAAACTGATTCAGACTTTCTCCCTG
>CALKCC010000294.1 GCA_938082855.1 uncultured Pirellulaceae bacterium
TGGATGAGCACAATCCGCAAATACAGAAGAAGATCGACCTCGAAAATGGCCGTTTGAATACGCTCGAGCAGGAGCTTCAACAATCGCACTTATTGAAAGGGTTGGAAACGCTACCCGAGGTGATTCGGGCCGACGTTAAAACGACTTTTGAGACAGATGGCAATGAGCACGATGAAGTGCAACGGTATCTTCACGAAAAATTCAAAGCGACACTTGTATTGAATAAAGAGATGCTGGTAAAGCAGAAACCCTACGCGGACTTGAAGAAGACTGTAGAGGACCAGGTTAAAGCACTTAATAATCAAAAACGGACTGTACCAACGATCCGAGCCTTGTGGGATCGGGGAGAACCCTCACCGACTTATATCTATGTGCGAGGCGATCACACTCAGTCTGGGAGATTGGTTGGCCCAGGTGTGCCTAGCGTACTGACCGATGGGAAAACCCCATTCGAGCCTGCGGAATTGGAAGCTGGTTTAGAGGGTACAGGTCGTCGATTGGCGCTGGCAAATTGGCTTGTGGATGCTGAACATCCATTGACTGCTAGAGTGATGGTCAACAGAATTTGGTCCAATCACTTTGGGCGGGGTATCGTGGCGAGTGTCGATAACTTTGGCAAGCTTGGCACACTACCGAGCCACCCTGAACTTCTCGATTGGTTGGCTGTGGAATTTGTTGAATCCGGTTGGAGTATGAAGCATATGCATCGCCTGATGATGACCTCGAGAACGTACCGTCAGGTTTCGGATTTGAATGAGCAATTGATTGCCGATGATCCTGAAAACATCATGTTGACGCGGATGCCGCTACGTCGTTTGACGGCTGAAGAAGTTCGGGATTCGGTAATCTCCGTTGCGGGTATGTTAGAGCAGTCACGTTTTGGTGAGCCTGACGCGGTGAGTGTTCGGAAGGATGGGCTAGTCACTGCGATCGCCAAGGACGGTGCGTATCGACGTAGTGTCTATCTCCGGCAACGAAGGAAGGAGATGCCATCATGGCTCGAGACCTTTGATTTGCCGCAAATGAATCCTGCGTGCCAGGTGCGGTCTACTTCAAATGTGGCCCAGCAGGCACTGTATCTACTTAACAGCGAAATGGTTCGCGAATTGTCTGAACAGTTTGCAGTTCGGATCTTAGCGGAAACCAGAGAGTTGCCTGCTCAAGTGGAGAAAATGTACCTGACAGTCTACAGCCGTAAGCCGAATGCAGAAGAGGTGGCATTGTCTGTTGAGGCATTGCAGGAATTGCAAAAGCAATGGACTGTACACAAACAGGGCCTGCCTGAAAAGGAACAGGCTGCCTTGGACGTGGAGTTAAGAGCACTGACGATTTACGGGCATACGCTGCTTAATTCGGCGGGTTTCCTGTATGTCGATTAGACGCTCGAGATCAAAGAAAGCATAACAAAGAAAGTATCGAATAGGTCTGGATGATGATTTCAAAAGAACTGAATCGCCGTGGATTTTTTGAGCGTGCCGCAGACGGTATCGGTGGTGCTGCGTTGGCAGCCTTGGCACTCGATGAGTATGCCTCTGGTGCAGAGATTCCTGCTGCTGGTACGTTAGAGGCAGCTTCCGGCGGACCGCGTCGAGGTTACGATACGCTCCCGCGTGAAACACATCACCCTGCTAAAGCAAAAGCCGTTATTCAGCTGTTCATGAATGGTGGCCCTAGTCAGGTCGATCTTTTTGAGCCAAAGCCACTGTTAGATCAGCGGCATGGCGAAGACTATTTTAATGAGATCGCTGAGGATATTAGTTCTCCTCAGGCAGCCGGTGGGCTATTGAGAACTCCATTCAAGTTTAAGCAACATGGAGAGAGCGGTGCGTGGGTCAGTGATGCCTTGCCGCATCTACAAGAAGTCGTTGATGACGTGTCATTCATCAAATCGATGTTTAACAATCATCCAAATCATGAGCCGGCGTTGTTTAAAATTCACTCCGGGCGTCTGCTCCCAGGCCGTCCGTCGATTGGCGCCTGGGTATCCTACGGTTTGGGTAGTGTGAATCAAAATTTACCCGCCTATGTTGTACTCGACGATCCCCGTGGATTGCCCGTTAATACGGTGCAGAGTTGGCAAAATGGATTTCTACCGCCTGTTTACCAGGGAACGCGGGTGCGAAGTGAAGGAGCGCCGATCCTCAACTTAAATGCGAAGACACCCTATCCTGAAGGTGTCACGAATCTTCAAAGAGACTTGTTGCGGAAGATTGATGGTTTGCACCGTAAAAAGCGTCCAAATCAACTCCAACTTGATGCACGAATCAATAGTTACGAACTGGCAGCTCGAATGCAGTTGGAAGCCGCGGATGTGCTTGATATCTCACAAGAGAGTCAACAGACATTGGATATGTACGGTGTCGGTGGTAAACAGACGGACTCTTATGCCAAGCGATGTTTAATGGCGAGACGGATGGTGGAACGGGGAGTCCGGTACATTCAGATCTTCATGAGTGCCCAGCCCTGGGATAGCCATAATGGATTGGAGAATTCGATTCGCTCAGCTGCCGGACAAACGGATCAGCCTGTGGCCGCTCTAGTGAAAGACCTGAAACAGCGAGGGTTGTTAGATGACGTGCTGGTTATTTGGGGCGGTGAATTTGGCCGACTACCCATTGCTCAAATGCGAGATAAAAAGAATTACGCATCGGCCGGTCGTGATCATGGCCCACGTGGATTTACATTGTGGATGGCCGGCGGTGGTATTAAACCGGGGGTAAGCTACGGTGCAACCGACGAAGTTGGGTACGCGGCGCAGGAAAATCCTGTAAGTATTGCCGACTGGCACGCGACGATATTGCATCTGTTAGGATTGCATCACCACGAGCTGTTTTTCCAACGCAACGGCCTCAATGAACGCTTGACGGACACCTTTAAGCCGCGAATTGTTCAGGAAATACTGGCCTGATACCTAGTGGCACTTGTCCGCCGCTCTATTTGATCTGAATTGAGTAGAGATCTGTACTGGAAAAGGTGATATGGATCTTCACGGCTTTGCCTCGAAGTTCCTTAAGGCTACGGCCCTGCTTCCAAACCACTTCGTTGTGCACTGAGTCACCTCCCATGCTATTAGCTTCGTATTTGGAGAAGCCGGGAATAGGCTTGTCGTTTTCGTCGAATAGGTCGACCCAAATTCCACCTTTGCCACGAGTTTGGTTGTTGAGATAAATCGCATCCCCTTCGATGAGAATTGGCTTTGTGAAAATCTGTGCCTGTCCGGTTGCGCGAATGGAGGCAAAGCCATCGGTTCGCAATTCAAAACGACGGACACGCGAATCCTTGCCCGTGTAGTATGCCTCGGAACCGTAAATGCTAAGTGTGTTTGCGTCGTGAGGTAATGTGAGAATTCCACGACAGGCATAATTGCTTCGATTGCCAGAGCGTTCTTTCGGGAAGGACTCTGGAATAAACGCCTCGCTGTGGCGGATGAAGTTGAGGCCGTCATGACTATGCATGAAGATTGGTTCGACGCGTGAGTTTTCTTGGGGGAGATAACGCGTTGGTAGTCCTACATACAAACTAGGATTTCGAGAATATTGCTGTATTGCATTGGTGTAGAGATGTTCACGGTATTCTTTGGCATAGTTGATGGGGACTGGCTTAGTCCAGCCGTGGAAATCATCGGATTCGCAATACTGAATGGCACGAACGCCATTAATGAAAAGGCGTGAATAACACACGTATTTTTTCTTGTTTGTATCCCAAAATGCAATGTTCTGAGAATCGAATGCACCGTCAGTGATGACGGGCTTGTCAGAAATCTGCTTCCAGTTGAGACCATCAGCGGACGCAAAGAGATAAAGCCCTGTTACACCCTTCTGCCGACCAGGCACTTCGAAATCACCTGTTACATATCTGCCACGTGAGACAGCTTTGTAACGTTGTTCTGGGGGACAATCAGGATTGGTGTCAACAAAGGGGGCAAAGCAATGGGTTCCAATGCCGTCCCAGACAATGTTGTTTTGTTTGCTGCCATCGAATTCCCAGAGTCCGAGCTTTGGTTTGGACCAGGTGATGCCATCTTTGCTAACGGCGACACAAGTGACTTCTCGATGAGTTACGACTTTCCTTTCGGTGTCATAATGCGAGCCACGATAGTAGGCGCGGTATTCGTCTCCGTCTTGGAGAAAGGTGAAATAGGCGCTGACATTGCCTTCCCAGGGAGCATCCGTCGTGATAGCTACTTCCTTCGGAGTGGGCCGATGATATACACGTTCGCCGTTGATCTGCCGTTCGATCAAAGAGTCATCAAGCAAGAGTTGCACATTGTTGCCAATTTTAATTGGTTCGCCAGCCTGACACGAAAGCGAAATGGCTGTGAGTACGAGGGCGATGAATCGAGTCATGGTCATTCCTTCTTCGAACGAGTGGGTTGTTTGATTTGTTGGAGTTCGTTTAGAACAGGGTCATTAATTCGCTGCATCTCAACTGAGATCTGTTTCATGAATCCAAGAACAAGCTTGTCTTGCTCTTGGTTAGCAGTGGGAATTAAGTTTTTAGTTTCACTTGGATCTTCGGATAGGTCGTACAATTCCATTCGCCCTGGGTTCGCGAAATCCACCATGAACTTCCATCGGGGTGTTCTGATACCACGCATGTGAGTCTTCGCGCCGTGATGCATGCTGTATTCCAGATACAGAGCGTCATCCCATTCACTACTTTCACCCCGAAGAATTGGTGAAAAGTCGTTTCCTCGTATGACCGCATTGGCTGGCAAGGGTAGGCGTGCCATGGAGAGCAGAGTCGGGAACCAGTCTAAGTTCGAAAATGTCTGTGAATGTTTGGTGCCCGGCTTGATCACGTTTGGCCACTTGATCGCCGTTGGCACCTGAAGCGAGGTGTCCCAGAGATTGGGGCGTCGCGCGGCTGGAATGTTGGGCCATCTTTGTTTCGGGTTTTCCTTGAGGATGCGAATGGCATTGCCTTTGTACCACACACCGTGCTCCCCTAGGTTGTATCCATGGTCACTGGTGAAGACGATGATGGTGTTGTCCTCGAGTTCCAATTCTTTTAATAGTTCAAGAACGCGTCCTACATTGCGATCAATACTTTTGACGGCAGCCAAATATTCACGTGTTTGCTTCTTGACTCGTTCAATATTTAGGTTGGGATAGTCAGGGTTTGGGATTTCAGGGTCCAAGTCTTTGAAGGGTTCCCAATCTTCTGGTCGCACGGGAAGCCAGGCAGCGTGAGGAGCCCGGAAGTGCAGGCTAGCGAGGAAGGGTCTGTCTTGGTTTTTGCGAATGAAGTCAATGGTGTGGTCTGTGAATATGTCACAGGTGTATCCTTCGACTCTTTTCATTTCTCCGTCCAGAGTCTCCATTACAGGGTCTTTGGGAGGACAGCCACCCACTCGAATGCCTGCAAAGAAGTCGTAGCCGAACTGAGTTGGGTGCTGTTGGTCTTGGATGCCAAGATGCCATTTTCCGAATAGTCCAGTGGCATAGCCGGCGGCCTGAAATAGCTGAGGGAAAGTAAGGGCGTCTTTAGGTAGTCCAACTTGTTTTTCATTGCCTGGATTAATCCAGTCAGTGATTCCAAATTCGCTGCCATAGCGGCTTGTGATCAACCCAACGCGACTGGGACTGCACACAGGCGTCGTGACAAAGCTGTTTGTCAGATGGGCACCTTCATTAAAAATCCGGTCAATATTAGGTGTGATAAATCGCGAGTCACCGGCCGCGTTGACAGCAAACGGGGCCTGGTCATCGGTGTATATGAAAACGACATTCGGTTTGGCGAGCGTGGGCCGTGCCAAAAGTGCGATTAATAGAGCCGTGTAGATTGTATAAATGCGCATGGTTTAGCGAGTGATTCCGACATAGTAGAAAGAGGCTTTCTATTATATAGCGCCCAAGTGGTAGAGGCACGTCTTAGTGTTTGGCGACTATTGCGAGTATTTGATGAACAAATGCCCATAGCAATCCATCGATCAAAGCCGTCCTGGAGTGACGGACGTTCCCAATTTGGGACATTACGGGCTAGCTATTATTTGGATCAGCTTAGCTATTCCATCGGCGTGTCTGGAGTGAGCAGTTGAATGGGGCTGGTATTTCCAATGTAGTTTCCGTCGGCATCGACTTTGCGGCCATTGCCGTTGCTACCTCGCACGGTAGTTGTCACTGCGATCATTTCGCCATCCGGATGAACGTCTAGTGAATGGCAATTTGATAAATTTGAAAGTAGGAATAACGGTTCGGCGCTGTCTGGTTTTTGCGAGTCGAGGAATTGTAGTTTTCCAGTGCCGGGCGTGCCACTGGTCACAGCCATCAAAAAACCTTGGGGATGATAAGCCACGTCTTCACAATAGCAATCCGAAGTCGCCCCTAATTCTTTGAGAAATGTCCTTTCGGTGGTCTCCCAGGAAAATCCGATGAGGATCGGAATGCCTTGTACTGTCGCTCCATTTTTAGGGCGTGTACCTCCAGCCAAAAGTGTCGTACCATCTGGAGACCAAGTCATACATTGAACGCCACCTACATCCTGCAGACGGTGAGCTAGAAAAGTTTCGCTCGCGTCAAATTGTCGTTTGGGCCGATTCTTTTTCATGTCCCAGTGAATGATGTTTCCTAGGGCGTCGGCCGATACGACTGAATCATCATGAGGGTGAATAAGAACGTGATAGACGTCAGCATTATGCCCCTGCAGTTCGTGTCGTAATTTACCATTCTTGGTTTGAAAGATACGAACGACTTGGTCCATACCACAGGTTGCAAACCAATCGCCGGTGTTAGAAAACGCCACGCTGCGAATCCATCCGTCATGTGCGTCCTCTAGAGACCACAGGGGCATAGGGTTTTCCTGTGTATAGTCGTGTGCTTGCAGTTTGCCCCAGGAATCGCCTGAAACCAGGATGTTTTCAGTAGGATGCAGAGCAAAAGCCTGTACCCAGCCATGGTGGTTTCCAAATGGCGTCAGTTCAGTTGGTTCGTCTTCGGTTAACTCGAACCGACGGAGATCGCCTTGATAGCTTCCAGCAATTAGCAGTTTGCCATCATGACTGAACTTCGCGTTGAATAGTTGGCGGTCTGTGGAAGGAGCCGCGACGGGTTTGTATTGGACGTTATTCATGAAGTCTTCTCCCTAACTCAACAATTCGCGGATTGGCGAGCAGTCGTCATCGGCGATCGGAAGAGGTTGGCCGTCGTTGATGTACTCAGTATGTTCAGAGTCGATACCTAGGGCATTAAACCAAGTATGGAAAAAATGCCCGATGTCATGGGGCTCACTGGTGACCCAAGTCCCATCGTCATTGGTGGACCCGATAATAGCTCCTTGCTTGATTCCCGTGCCTGTCATGGCGATCGACCATGCTTCCGGCCAATGATCTCGTCCGATATGACCGTTGATACGAGGAGTACGACCAAATTCGCTCATCGCAATCACCAATACGTGGTCCAACATACCACGCGCGTCCAGATCTTCAACGACAGCGGTGAAAGCCTGATCGAAACGGGGCATGAGGCTGGCATGGGCATTAAAGTTGTCGCCATGTGTATCCCAGCCATAGGAATTGACTTTGACGAAGCGAACGCCGGCTTCGATCATCTTCCGTCCAATCAACATGTCACGGCCAAGCGGTGTGTCGCCATAGCGGGCAACATCTTTAGGGTCAGGGTTGTCGAACAGTGATCGTTTTTGCATCAGAGCCTGAGCAGTGTCATAGACGAAATTCTGAGCCTCACTGAACTTAGGTGGTCGCTTCTGTGAATATTGACGATTTGCAAATTCGCGAAGAGTGTTGCGATCGGCATTGTTCGTGGAAGACAGGGTTTCAGGAAGGAGGATATTTGGTGGTGGCTCACCCTCACCAATGGCTAATGCGCCAAACTTGGGGCCCAAAAAACCGGCATCCTGATATTTGAAACCTCCGCTTCCAGGTTTAACCCAAACGTAAGGTGGTAAGCCACTATCACCTGGCCCCATCAAATTGGCGACTGCCGAGCCAAAGTATGGATAGATTACACCTCGGTCTTTAGGATCACCGCGGTTAATTCGAGGGACTCCGGCAGAGTGAGAATTGTCAAAAGTACTGACACCACGATCGACCGCCAATTTATGCATGATCTGGGACGTCTTGGGCATTAATTCACTGACATGGATCCCTGGGATGGTGGTGGGGATGGAGCGAAAAGGGCCCCCGAATTGAGTGTTGGGTTTGGGGTCCCAACTTTCAAGCTGACTCATACCGCCGTCAATCCAAATGAAGAGCACTTGCTTTTCTTTGGACTTCATCTCTTCCGCAAATAGTGGATTTACGAGCCCCCCTAATCCGCCTAGGCCAATCATCCCAGCTGCACCGCCGCCCAAAAGCTGCCTGCGAGTGAGTACGTGCTCTGCCGTATTGCAGAGTGGATGTCTTTCCGAGTTATTTGGAGTTTGCGTCATGGGGGGATTGTCGTTAATGGTTGATTGCGAATTCGTTAGAAGCTAGCAATGCCCAGATAGCCTGTTTAACAGCTGAAGATTTGTCAGGATTTGACTCAATGTATTGATTAAACTTGTAAGCCTCATCTTGAGTTGGTTTTCGGGAGAGGACTGCAAGGTAGAGTGGCGTTGCAAAGCCGGCTTCCAAAGTTTCGAGTTTGGCAGTGAGATTATCAGGGCGGGACTCGAGCCAATCGAGCACTCTTGGGCCATTTAAGACAAACAATGCTCCTCTGACGGACGGCGCGAATTCCGTTTCCGGCTCCCGAGGAGGATTGGCAAAGGCGGCCAGAAAATCGGCTCGAATATCATCAAGCCCCAATGACAACTGGTCCTGCTCATCATCAGTCTGAGAGGTTGCTGTGTTGGTAGTGTCTGGTATGTGTTGAAGGTGCCCAGTGGCCGTTAACATGCTCCACATCAGTTGCTCGGCACTCATCGGTTTTTCATGGAAAAGCCGGTATTCACGGGGTTTGGCGTCTTCGAGACCAGCCGTCACCACACTGGTGCGTTGGTAAGTGGCAGAAAGAGCGATCTCACGGACGAGCCATTTAATGTCGTAGTCATGTGCTGCGAATTCTTCAGCCATCAATTGGAGTAATTCCGGGTGACTTGCTGGATTATCTGAGTGGTGCAGATCGAGAGGGTGAACAATTCCTCTTCCCATCATGAGAAACCAAATGCGATTGGCCGCATTGAGATTGAAGGACTCATTGGCTTGAGTTGGTAGTTGTTCTGCAAGGAATTTGAGTGGGTTGAACTTAGGAATTCCCGGCGCTTTAGTTTCTTTGTTGGGAGGTGTTGCGAACTCCTCACCAGTTACGAATTCGGGGATTGGAATTTCATCTAGGCCAGGTAGCTTAGGACCGGTTGAGAACTCACCCTCTTCAAAGACGGAGTTAAATGCGAGTTTTGCTTTGACGGGCTTCATTCCGATCGCCGGATAATCTGTGTCGCGACGAATAAAGCTATTGTTGATGAATGCGAAGAGCCCTTGGAAATCGGCCTGCTTGTAGTCGTCTATAAACAAGTGGTCGTGACATTGAGCACAAGCTAGGTCCATCCCGAGAAACATGCGGCCGATGTCACGAGCAAGGCCTGGGAAATCGGTAGGGTTTTGTCCGTACTTTTCAAGTCGTTTAGTAAGGAAGTAAGCGGACCCGCGTGTCTGCTCATTCTGTTCGTCAGGAAAAACCATGGAACTGACCATTTGGTCCCAGGCGATGTTGTCTTGAAAGCTGTGACTTAGGAACGCCTGCCAGTCTGGATCCTCTCCCCGTCGCTCCATTAGCATGACGTTGAAAGCTTCGCTCATGCGGCGTGAGTAGCGTTCGTCCTGAAGTAATTTGTCGATCAGAGTTTGGCGTTTGGCACGGCTGCTGTCATTGATGAACTGTTCGGCTTCCTGAGCCGTTGGGATTTGACCGACAAGGTCAAGGTATATGCGTCGGACGAACTCGCTGTCAGTGGAAGGAGGGGCGATTGGCTTATTGGTTGCAGCTACAATTTGGGCATCAATGACCTGATGTAATTGCTGGGCAAAAAGCGGCTCGCCAATACTGCATGTCAGCAAGAGTACGGAAGATATGAGCAATGTTTTCATGCCTGTATTTTATCGAAAATGTCAGGCTCAAGGCGAGAGGAAATGGCATGAAGAATGCCGGTTATTCGGCAAGGTCGGGTGTTTCCCGCAACAGGATTCGAATGATGGCATCGAGATGAGAGTAGCACTGTGTTCGATCATTCATAATCTGTTGATATGCGTGCTCACCGTGTGATTCATCGATGATCGACAGCGGGCGTCCGGTTTGCATGGCTTTCACCTGGATTTCACAGGCGCGTTCCAAATAGTACAAATCGTCGAATGCTTCGGCCATATTGGGCCCGATGACGATTACCCCATGATTCGCAAGGAAGAGCACGCGATTACCTTGCATTAAGGCTGCCATCCGATTTCCCTCTTGATGGTCCAATGCCAGCCCGTTGTAATCTTTGTCATAGGAGATGCGATTAAACCAACGAAGGGAATTTTGTGTGCAGTGGATAACCTCTCCATCTTGTAGGCAGGAGAGTGTTGTGGCATTGGGCATGTGGGTGTGGAGGACGACAGTCGCGGAGGACACGTTTCGATGAATCCCGGAATGTATGAAGAAGGCTGTTGGCTCGGCCTCATGTTTACCGGAAATAAGAGTTCCATCTGTAGCGACGGTGATGATGTCACTAGTCTTGATCTCTGACCAATGAAGCCCCTGAGGATTTAGGAGGAATTGGCCGGGAGAATTCGGGATCTCGACACTGAAGTGGTTGCAGATCCCTTCACTTAGTCCAAGTCGGTCAGCCCAACGAAGGCAGGCGGCCATCTCAAGCTTGATTTTCTCAATGGGGTCAGTGAGTGACTGATAATAAGTGTCGGGGCAAATCGTCATTAGAAGCGGGCAAATGGTAGGAGGGTATGTTGTTAGGAAGAATTAGGTTTTAGGCAACTTAATTTGCAATTGGATCGCCGTGATTAAGTAGCCAGGTATGCATTTCTTCGCGTAATTGTTCGGCAATAGATTGGAACTTCGGATTGGTTGCAAGGTTCTTCAGTTCATGAGGGTCCGTACCTAAATGGAATAGTTGAACTTCGTTGGCTTCTGGATAGTCGATTAATTTCCAACCTTGCATCCGAATCATGCGTTGGGAGTTTTTGAAGTACCCAATAATGAATGGATAAACTTCATCAATTTCATCACGTAATACCGGCATGAGGCTGGTCCCTTCGATAGCCGGATTGTATTCCTGATTTGTAATATCCATAAAGGTTGGGTAGAGGTCACGTAAATAGCACTGAGCATCAAAACGCTCGCCTTGAGGAATCCCGGGCCCTTTAAATATGAGGGGGACATTAATTGTGTGTTCGTACATGTTTTGCTTCCCCATTAGTCCGTGGCTACCCAATGCCAGTCCATGATCACTACTGAAAACGACGATTGTATTATCGGCTTGTCCGGATTTGTCTAGAGCGTCGAGGATGCGGCCGATTTGTTGGTCCATGTATGAGATGACAGCATAGTAAGTTGCCAGATCCCGTTTGATGTCACCACGTTTGCGAGGAAACGAGTTTAGAAGCTCATCACGTCCCTTTAAATTGCCATGATCAAAAGGATGTTGTGGTTTAAAGTTTTTAGGCAGAGGCATGCGTTTGGCGGAATAAGTGTTCTCCCATCCAGGCGGGGCAAGCAAGGGGTCGTGGGGAGCGGTAAAGTTAACGTGGAGGAAATAGGGCTTGTCGTGCTCACGTTGAATGAACTCGATCGCTGAATCGGCAAACTTCTTTTCAATCCCAGGAGTCAGGCCGATTCCCTGTTCAGGAAATCGTTGCCCATCGTCAGTCTGGAATACCCAGCCACGGTAGCCTGTGACTTCTCGTCCGGCATCATCAAACTGTGGTAGCTCGGGCTTCGTGCCGGAGGAAAAAAGGCCCAATGATTCTTGATAACCGCGAGTGGATGGACGGCCGGCGATCATCCATTTTCCGACCCAATAGGTGTTGTAACCAGCTGCCTTCATGGCCTGAGGCCACGTAATGTGATTCATGTCTGGTTTGAGTGGAGGGACATGCACACCGTTGCGGAAACTCGTTTGCCCTGAAAGTATCTCAGCGCGACTGGGTACACAGAGTGGATTGGCACAAGTTGCTTGGGTAAACACGGATCCTTCGCGAACCAATCGGTCTAAATTGGGAGTCTGGATGATGTCATTCCCGAGTGCGCCAATGGTATCTGGACGCTGGTCATCCGATAAAAGAAAAATGACATTAGGATGTTTTGCTAATCCAGTGTTGCAAAAGGAGAGACTGCAACAGATCAATAAAAAACTTTGAATGAAAAGCGTATGGCGAGCAGTGAATGGCATGAGGCAATAGTTTCTAATGGAATGGAGCCTGTATTTGGGCGTCAGATTTCAATGGTACCATTTGTTACCTGTTCAACAAATCGAGGAGTTCAGTAGTTATGAAATATATTATTGCTCTGGCAATGGTTGGCCTGTCTCCTCTTTGGTTAACAGGACGAGAACTCGAACGAGCGGACACCATCTATCGCAATGGAAATGTGTTAACCGTCAACTCGAAAGACGAAACGGTCTCGGCATTTGCTGTGAAAGGAAATAGATTTCTGGCTGTTGGAAGTGACGAAGAAGTGATGCTTCGTAGGACCAAATATACAGAAATCGTCGATTTGCATGGCAGGACTGTAATTCCCGGTCTGATCGATTCCCACGTGCACTCCACTGGGGCGGCTATCTACGAATATGATCATGCCGTTCCACCCATGCATGAAATCGCAGATGTGCTTGGCTATATCAAGCAAAGGGCGGAGTTGCTTGATGACGATCAATGGATCTTTTTGAGTCAGGTGTTTATTACTCGGCTTAAGGAGCAACGCTTTCCTACCCGAGAGGAAATGGATAAGGTCGCTCCAAATAACCCTGTAATGTTTCGTACCGGTCCCGATACCGCGGTGAATTCCCGAGCACTCGAATTGTCTGGAATTGATGAAAACTTCAAAACGCCGGAAGGTGCGTCGTACAAACTGGAGCGTGATGCGGATGGCCGACTCACTGGTGTTCTTCGCAGTGGACGATC
>CALKCC010000295.1 GCA_938082855.1 uncultured Pirellulaceae bacterium
GAAATCCGTGCCGGTGAGGCTGGTTTGAGTTATATCAAATTGGATGGAAACATTGCGTGTTTGGTCAATGGTGCCGGATTGGCTATGTCGACCATGGACATCATCAAGTTGCACGGAGGAGAACCAGCGAATTTCCTCGACGTAGGTGGCGGAGCGGACAAAGATCAGGTTACAGAGGCATTTCGCATTCTGCTTTCCGATCCAAACGTGAAAGCGGTACTCGTTAACATTTTTGGTGGAATCGCTAGGTGTTCCACTATTGCAGAGGCCATCGTAGCTGCTTCTAAGGAAGTTGGCTTTGAAGTCCCATTAGTTGTCCGTCTAGAAGGAACTGAGGTCGAAGAAGGCCGAAGAATCCTGGAAGAAAGTGATGTAGATATCATCACGGCAACGGATCTTACTGATGCCGCTTCCAAAGTTTGCGCAGCAATTGGCGCGTAGTCCTCACACGATAAACCGTAAAAGAGAAAAAGATAATGAGCATTCTTATCAATAAAGATACAAAAGTAATTTGCCAGGGCATTACCGGTGGCGCAGGCACATTTCATACCCGCGGATGCCGTGATTACGGCACCAAGATGGTTGGTGGCGTAACCCCGGGCAAAGGTGGGCAGGACGTCGACGGGTTGCCTGTGTTCGATACCGTTGAAGAAGCTGTTGACCAAACCGGAGCTGATGCAACGATGATATTCGTGCCTGCTCCGTTTACAGCTGATGCGATCCTTGAAGCTGTTGACGCAGGTATAAAAACCATCGCCGCAATCACTGAAGGCGTGCCAGTACTTGATATGGTACGAGTCTACGAGGCAATTCAGGCAAGCGATTCTACGCTTATTGGCCCGAACTGTCCCGGATTAATCACGCCAGGCGAATGCAAGATTGGAATTATGCCAGGATATATCCACACGCCTGGTACTGTGGGTATCATGAGCCGCTCAGGGACATTGACCTATGAAGCAGTCTGGCAGACTAGTAATGTCGGACTCGGACAATCCACCTGCGTAGGCCTTGGCGGAGATCCAATCGTTGGTACTTCCTTCATTGATCTGTTCAAGCTTTACGAAGCTGATGACGGGACCGAAGCCATTATGATGATTGGCGAAATCGGAGGCACGGCAGAAGAAGAAGCTGCCGCGTTTGTTGCAGACCATGTGACCAAACCCGTGGCTGCGTTTATCGCAGGACGTACCGCCCCTCCTGGAAAACGCATGGGGCATGCAGGCGCGATCATTTCTGGTGGAAAAGGTACCGCCGCAGAAAAAGTGAAGGCGTTGGAAGCTGCTGGAATCGAGGTTGCCGAGAGCCCAGCTGACATGGGTGCCGCCTTGCAGCGTGCGATTGCCAAGCACAGCTAAAGCAACGGTCCTATGAGCAACCGTTAGGCCATAAGGCTCCGAAACTTTTGGGATTACTCACCTTCAGTTGCCGATTCCCAAGATAATCCCACTACGACGAGAAGGAGCGTACGGCTGATAGTACGTTCGCGCGGGTGGGCTATGGTGGTAATGTCGCTCCACGACGACCGGCCCAGCGTTGGAACGCTGTATCGTTGTAGATTGCGGCGTCCCGGTTGCTGCATAACTACCAGCAGCTTGATACGCCTTGATCACCTCGGCTGAAATTCCCTTTTGGGTGAGATTGATAATGTCGTCGGTTGACAGGTTTTGCGCCGCTCCACGGCCTTGTAGTTGGGAGATTATTACATCGTCCGACACATTGGCTTGAACCATCTTTTCCACTTGTTCGATCGTTACTGAAGCGTCGACGCGTTGACTGGCAGAACTACGTAGCAGCTCTTGATCTTGCTGGAATTTTGCTTCGTACGCATCTGACCGTCGTTGAGCCGTCTCTCCAATGATATTTCCGGCGATCGCACCTGTCGTTGCGCCGATCAGCGCACCGCTGAGAGGCGCGTCATTATTGGCGCCAATCGCGGCTCCCGCAGCAGCTCCAATTAACGCACCATTGGCAGTGCCCGCGGCCTCTTTATTTGAGGACGCGCAACCAATAGTTACCAGAAGAATGGCGGCTAGAATGAAATGAAGGATCGTACGCATTTGCATTGGCTGGTGCTCACTTAATAGATTGAATGGGGCTGAATATTCACAGATGATTCAAAATCCGTCAAGTTTGAATTGGCTATAATAAATCCTTCACTTTCACCTCAGGGATATCCACACGATGCCAAAGATTCAACACATGGTCCTATTCGACTTCAAGGAAGAGACCACGCAACCAACCATTGACAATATCTTTCAGGAACTGGCTGGTCTTAAAGAGCTTTGCCCAGGGATTCTTCACTACGCTGGCGGTGCCTATTCGAGTCCCGAGGGAATGAATGGGGACTTTAAACACGGATTCTTAATGACGTTCGACTCTCCGGAAAACAGAGACATCTATCTCCCCCATCCAGAGCACGAACGTGTCAAATCGATCATTCTCCCGCACATTAAGAACGTGGTAGCATTTGATTGTGAAGATGCATCCGCCTAATTAGATTCCATAAATGGAGCCTGTTAATGCCAAGCGTTGATTTCAAGGAACGATTACTTGCCGGTTTGGGTGGCCCGTTCCCAGAGGCCGGGGAACTAAACGTCAAGACAATTCGTGTCGAGAAAAAGGACGGCTATCGTTTGGAATGGATTACTTACGACAGCGAGCCGGATGACTCCGTTCCGGCAATCGTTTTGATACCCGATGGGGTCGATGAAAATAATCCTGCACCAGCGATTTGCATTTGGCATCAACATAATGGCCAATGGCATCTCGGCAAAACCGAGCCAGCTGGATTGGCAGGCAATGAGATGCACCATACTGGCGTAGCCTTGGTACGCGAGGGTTATGTCGTCTTGTGTCCCGACGCACTCGGATTTGAAGAACGAGCGAAAGGTTATCGAATTCAGGGCGGAGCATTAGAGCGATTGCTTTACCTGAAGTATGTGGTCCGTGGTAAAACGATGGCCTGGAAGAACGTCTTAGACATGCGTCGTGCGGTGGACTACATAAGCAGTCGACCGGACGTCGATTCCGATCGACTGGGATGTTATGGTCATTCCATGGGCTCGACACACGCTTACATGCTTGGACCATGGGAGCCACGCATAAATGCCACGGTATGTAATTGCTGTCTACCTACGTACGCAGCGATCGAAGAACATGAAATCCTACACTGCTTCCCAAATTTCGTGACAGGCATTTATCCCGAAGCCGACACGCCCGATATTGTCTCGCTAATTGCCCCCCGTGCGTTACATATGAATTTCGGGGAACTCGACGGCGGAAGTCCTATTGAACATGTAAAAAAGGCGATACCCGTAATTCGGCGAGCTTATGAAAGCATGCATGCCGAAGACAACTTTTCCTTCTTTATAGAACCAGCCGTCGGGCACGTGCTAAGCGATGCGATGTGGCAACGCACTAAGACGTTTTTCGCCAAACATTTAGGGTGATCCGAGTCTTCAAACCTCGCGACGGATCTCCCAGCTTCGATGTTTCTGCGTCGACTTACTAATTGACCAGGGTTTGCTGAGATTGAACTCCTGATGTATTTTTTCGGTTGCCTCGCGATCGAGCCATTTGTCATGAATGTGTAGCTGATAACGCAGTTTGAGAGATTCCGATTCTGTTATCTGAATTGAGTTATCCCGGTTTATCGAGGGACCCATCCAACCATCTTCACGCACATGCCACTTAGAAGGGTAGCTTGCGTTGTTTTTATGATCGTGCAGTGTTATACCGTTGATGACCTGCTTGCCATTGGATGCTCGCACGGGCCCACTGTAATCCATATAGGATGACGTCCTTCCGAAAATATTGGCCTCCGTAATTTTTCCATCCGAATTGGTAATCCGGCCGCCTCCAAAATGCTCAGCAATCGTGGCGCCCACTCGCACTGCGATGATTCCAAAATTCGTCTTATTTAGATTGACAACACCATGAGTGCTCTGCAATTCGAGCTGAATTTCGATGAAGTACTCTCCGTTTGATAATGGCCGCAGTACGACAACCGTTTGTTGGTTCAATAGGGGGCGATCTTCATGGCCATCATAGTAATCGAGCATTACGGCCATTGCTGCGTAGTTATCGCCGTCAATATAATCAAGCCACTGGCGCTGACGAATCTGTGTCCCTGTCCCATTAGCCCAGAAATCAAATGATTCGATGCTATTATGCGCGAACCATATACCTGCATGATGGTCGTGATTAGGCGCACCTGGATGGCCCATTCTTACTAGGTTTGCACCTGCTGGTCCATTAACAGGGTGGAAAAACGGGCGTGGGTATTGCCCACCGAAATGCCATCGAAATAGCTCCTTCCCATCAAGCATGAAGGCAGTTTGAGAATCGGCTTCGGGGACGATTTGGCATCTAGGGATTTTGTAGTCATCCATCGTATTTTTCTCGCGAGCATAATGTGACTAGATCTGCAGGCCGTGGTGCGAACCGGTTATAATCCTATTTTACGACATCTAGTCAGCTAAGTCTTGCATGCAATTGGGAGCAATCATGTCCGTGTTAAAGGAACGCTTTGCAAATGGAGAGATCCTGAATTTCTTCGCGTTATCACGCCTCGTCAATCCAGTATCCATCGAACTTTACTCACTTCGCGGCGGGTTCAGTGGATTTTGGCTTGATCTCGAGCACGGTCAGGCTACGGTGGACCAAATTCGAGCAGCATTTGTAACAGCTCGAGCAGTAGGGCTCAACCAATTCGTCCGAATGGCACCAACGGGATATCACGAGGTCACTCAGTACCTTGAACTCGGAGCGGGCGGAGTTATGGCCGCTCAGATTCATAGTGCTTCACAGGCAGCAGAGTTTGCAAGCTGGGCGAAGTTCCCACCCCAAGGCGTGCGTGGCATGAACATGAGTGGTGTCGATGGCCAGTTCACCACACGTAATGCTGCTGACTTTTATGAAAACGCAAATCGAGAAGTGTTCGTTGCAATCCAAATCGAAACACTTGGCTCTCTGGACGAGGTGGAACTAATTGCCGAACTACCCAACGTAGACCATCTTTTCATTGGGCCATCGGACCTTTCCATCGCACTGGGCAACTACCCGGATTTCCACGCCGATATTCTCTGGGATGCTGTAGATCGCGTTGCCGCGGCGTGTTCCAAGCACGGTAAAAGTTGGGGAGCTGTTACTCCGGATCCGCGTTGGGCGGAAAAAGCGAGGAGCAAAGGGTGTCAATTAATTTCGATGAGTAATGAGACGATTGCAATGAAGCTTGGTATTGACGCTATCAAGGCGAATTTCAATGAACAATTTAATGACTAGGGAATGTACCTAATAATCTAATCCCATGCCAAACGAACCATATTTGCAAAGGTGATTTGCCTGCGGTCCTCCAACCCCATTGGTTCATTGGTGAGAATAACTCCGTAAACGCCTCGTGTCGGATCAATCCAGACTAATGTCCCAGTCGCGCCCCAATGCCCAAACGCCTCAGCCGGCAAGATCGACCCGAAGCCACGTGGATGATTGGGCCAATTAAGTTGCCAGCCGAATCCCCAGGGAATTGCACTTGAAGTTCCAGGCCGTAACTTACGGAAACCGTCTAATTGATTACTAGTCATCGACCGAAGTGTACTGCTCGAGATAATCCCATCGCCACCTTCCAAAACTTGTAATAGATGGGCGCAGAATTGTCCTAAATCCTCCACGCTTGAAATCAGACCACCCCATGGCGCCCCCAGGGTTCGCCAGTATTCACTATTCCATCCCCAAATATCATGCCCCTCCTGAGATTCGACCATCGATGCGACCGGCGGACGATCACTCTTAAGAACGTCCTTCGGGCATCCCAGCCAGGTCTGGGTCATTCCTAAGGGTGAGAAAATTCGTTGTCTCAAGAACTCAGGCGTAGAAATTGATGTAACGATTCTTAGAATTGTACTGAGTGTAAGAATGCCGGTACTTTGATAGTGAACGCGAGTGCCCGGTGCATACACCAGATCAACTCGGTTTACGTGTTCCTGAAACTCTTCTAAATTCGCGCCCGCCTTTCGCAGCTCGATGTTATTAGGGAGCATATCCGGCAATCCGGACGTGTGAGTAAGCAGATGGGCAATTCGAATTCCCGCTTTTGCCCCTACACCAAACTCGGGAATATACTTGGAAACCAAATCACTGGTCCTAAGCACCCCTTCTTCCACTAAAAGCATAATCGCCATTGCAATAAATGGTTTAGTGGGCGAGGCAATAAGAAACGTGCTGTCACGGTCGACGGGGATGTTTCCCTCTGCATCGTCGGTTCCGGAGTAAAATGACTCAGAAGGGCCAGCCGCACTGCCCGTTTGCGCCGCGATTGCTCGGACTTCCCGGTTGTCCACCCATTGCTGCAACGTCTCCCATGCCAATGAAAGCTTATTCGCGTTAAATGATTTCATCGTTCTTTCCTCACTAACTGTCGCGACATGGTTAGTATTACGGTCAGAATAAACACACCGGCCAGCACCATACTTACACTTGAAGCAACAATTTCAGACACGTCACCATTGGCTGCTATCAGCCCCTGTCTAAGATACACCTCCACTTTGGGGCCTAATATCATCCCCAGGATTAGAGGAGCGAGCGGTACCTTAGCGTTTTCCAGCCTAAGACCTAAAAGCCCAAACGCTAACATAACCCATACGTCTACCATGCTATTGTGCATTGCAAATGCGCCTACGACCGAGAATACAACAACACTTGTTAATACCATTCCACGTGGAAGCCTAACAAGCTGACTAAAGAACTGTATCCCAATCAGGCCAGCCGGAATCAGAAGTAGCTGCGTCACTAACGCAATTGCAAAAATAAAACTGCCCTGCCCCGAACTGAACAACTCTACGCCGGGTGTAATGTCATAAACTAAAAACACGCCCAACACGATTGCAGTGACGGCATCGCCAGGGATCCCGAACACCAACGCCGGGATCCAAGCCGACGCAACGGCTGCGTTGTTTGCGCTGGTCGGCGCGATCACTCCCTTCCACTCTCCTTTGCCAAAGTTTCCGGACTCTTTGGGTGAAGTCTTTTCGGAAATACCGTACGCCCCCCACGCTGCGACGTCAGCTCCTGCGCCGGGCAAAGCTCCGACGATCGTCCCTGTTAGCAATGATTGTATAAAGGTAGGGAAATGACGTAGTACGAGCCCTAATGATCGAATTATGCGGAACGGCCCTGCCTTAATACGATCTGGCCGACGTCGTTCCATGTTACCTACAGCCCTAAATACTTCAGACATCCCAAACAGCCCGATCATAGCAGGGATAAATCTCACACCTTCCTCTAAGGAGGAAAGTCCGAATGTAAAACGCTCCTGATTTGTAAGCGGATCACGACCGATCATGGCGAATGCGAAACCCAACGAAGCAGCCAGCAGGCCTAGGGTCGGACGCCTTCCACTTGATACGGAAACACCTAATATTAGACCGAGTAAACAAAGCCAGAAATAATCAAACGCTCCGAATCCAACCGCTACTTTGGCCAACGCTGGCGATATATACATCAAAAGAATCACACCGCCAACTCCGCCAAGGGCGGAACAGAGGAGATTTACTAGTAGCGCCTGCCGTCCCTGACCTTTCTTCGCCAATTCGTGTGCGTCAAGCGTTGCAGCGGCCGAGGCCGGCGTCCCTGGAATCCGTAAAAACGTTGCTGGAATATCACCGGCGAAGATAGCGGTGAAGCTTACACCTATGACCATGGCCAATGCAGCTTCTTTTTCCAGTGAATATGAGAAAGGCACAATTAATGCGACTGCCATCGTTGCAGTAAGGCCCGGTGTAGAACCTACAAAAATCCCAAACACCATTGCTAGGAGCCATGGAACCAAAATTTGGAGACTAAACAGGGAAGGAATAGCTTCTAATAGTTCAATCACGGATTACACCTAAGCTCTGAAGTATTCTAAAAGCGAAAACTTAGGTAACTGGATTCCAAACATTTCCACAAAAACCAAATGGACCACTAACATCAGCACCGCCGTGGCGATACAGGACAACTTCGGGCTAACACGTAGAATATTCATCGAGGCTATTCCGAAGACCAAAGTTGCAATATGAAATCCGATAAATGGAATTGAGGCTATGTAGGAAAGAACTAATCCAATCATTTTTATCGGACGCTGATTTGAAGAATTGGCGCGCCTAAGCTTCTTTGCAATAAACCTCGCTACCCAAATACCCCCACCTCCTACTAGAAGTATTATCCCTAGTACCATCGAAATGAAGCTGGGACCCGGGTCGTATTTTGACTGGATCAGAGGCGTACCAATTTGGAATGAGGCGCCAAAGAAGACACTCCCCGATATCAGCCATAGCAAGACCGAGCTCTGAGATGACTCGGGCGATCCCGCTCCCCCGTCGCCCGATTGATTACTGACTGACATAGTGCTCAAGCACTTCCTTCCACTGATTATCCTGTTGCTCCAGGAATGTGGAGAAATCATCCCCGCTTTTTACATCAATCTGAAATCCTTGAAGATTCATGAATTCGCGGAACTCTTCACTGTTCGCGATTTCGGTTAAGGTTGTTCGAAGAATGTTAGCCGTGTCCGCAGGTGTCTCAAGCTGAGTGGCAAATCCCCGCCAACCAATGGATGACCATTGCACCCCTTGTTCAATCGCCGTTGGAACGTCTTCGAAGGCCGGGTCACGGCCTTCTGCCATCACTGCAATTGCTTTCAGTTGCCCGCCATTTAATTGCAATGCAGCTTCAGGCAAACTACAGCAAACCGCATCGAGATGGCCTCCTAGAAGCATTTGAATTGACTCAGCGGAGACCTTCGTCGGGACCCAAGTTACATCGTCTTTCGTAAGACCTGCTTTTTGAAAGAGTCCAACACGTGCGAGATCCCAAGTGCCTCCCGTCGCTGTACCTGACATTTTCAACTCACCCGGTGTTTGCTTTACAGCTGACAAAAACGCATCTAAATCGCCGTACTCGCTATCGGCACTCACGATAATCGCTGCCGGATCTCCATTCATTTGGATTAATGGGGTGTAGTCTTGGTAGGTTATGTCGGTAATACCAAGTTGATGCATCGTGGATAATTCAGCCGTGATCATCGCGATCGTATTACCGTCGGGCTTAGCTTCCGCACCAGCACGGTGCCCTACAGCTCCACTTCCGCCTGTACGGTTAACGACCACGCAATTAACGCCTAGACGTTCTTTTAATTGTTCCGCAAAGTAGCGTGAAATTCGATCAGTACCGCCGCCCGCGCCCCAAGGACAGATGATTTGCAAGTTACCGGATGGGAAGTCATTGCTTTCAGCAGTAGTTGGCTTCGAATCACAGCCATTGGCTGCCAACAATACCATGCATATCAAAAGAGCTGATTTCATAATTGGCATATTTTGTTCAATCAAGAAAGGTAAGTATCAAAATTCTCATTGTATCGAATAGTTTATTAGCCGTGCAGCGTTTGTCACCCTGTATGACGGCTTGACGGATAATCGGTTTTTGAAAAGAATAGAAGCGTTCCAATTATCAAATGGCTCGATGGCGGAATTGGCAGACGCGCTGGATTTAGGATCCAGTTCCTTCGGGAGTGCAGGTTCGACCCCTGTTCGAGCTACTTACTCTTTCCCTCTTAACGCAAAGTGGGATATTGACCGTCCTCAGATTCTTAGAGAACGGCCTGCTTGACCGAAACAATGCCCGATACTGTTTACCGTACCCACTGGGTATCGTTTAACTGGTTCGCCAATTCACCGACTCCTAAATGGCGGGTAAACTATCCCGACGTCGCCCAGTTACGTCATTCAATAATCCGTAAGAGTAGCCTTCTGAGCTCTCCAGCCAGCGTCGCTAGGGAAGTTGGTCTTCATGCGAACAATTTCTAATTCACCGACAAACCAAGGTTCAACCTGATTTTTCCATTGCAGGAAATGGGGCGTGGTGAGGTGATGCTGAAAGGCATCTTCATCTTCGTATACCTCGTATAGATAGAAACGTGTTGCCACCTCCTCATCTTGATTGATGTCAAAACGGAAACAATTTGGCTCAGCACTGACCGATCCCTCGGCATCCCCAAAGCTAGCCTGAATGAATTGTTCTAAATATTCTTCTTGAATATTGATTGTTACAAAAATGGCAAGCATCTGATTCTCCGTTAATGGCGGCTTATTTGACTTTCACAGGCAGGATATGGAATGCATCCGCAATGACGTATTTACCTTCCGTGCCTTCATTCGAGATAGTTATACAGTAGGACTCTTTAGTGTTTAATGTGTAGTTCCCCAAACTTCGCCAGAGCTTATTGATCTCCGGCGTCGTTTGTTGATTGATTCTTAGCTCTCGCTTCACTTCTGGCCCTTCAATGCTCACTAATGTATTGGTTGACCGTCTGATGTTATAGCAGTGAGACATCCGAATTTCGTATTCCCCCGATCGATTCACCTTGAATCGATAGATGACCTTCTTCTCACCCTTCCCCGATTTTTGGTCATGTAGGTAGCCATAGCCGACATAGGGTGGTGTATGCGTTGAGTACTGCCAGGCCCCAACTAAAGTCGCATCAGTCTCGTCAAGCACAATCCCAGGTAGTCGCGTAGGCTGCCGCACACAATATTTTAAGTTGGCAGCGATATCGACTTCGCCGGGCTGATGACTATTCGGAATAGCGTCTGGATGCTGCCTATTTTTGAAAGGCTTGTTGACGCCACGAAGGTCATTGGCAAGGACTGCCAATACAAAGATTACTATGAACCAATTGAGGCATCGCATCATTTTGCTATACAGTAGAGAAACCGCTCGCCTCTTAGGTAAAGTTCGTCGCCAGCAATGGCTGGGGAAGAATCGAACCGTTCATCAAGTCTATTTGAGCTAACTACACTCAAAGTCGAGTCTGGCTTTAGTACTAGTGTTGTACCTGCTCGACCAGTGACATAGACGTGACCGTTTGCCGCGATTGGTGACGAATACATATTAGCGATGCCTGGCAATCGTGTTCTATCCATGACGATTTCACCTGTCGTCGCATTGAGTACCGTCCAGATACCCTGATTTGATTGGTTGTAGAAAAGCATGTTTTCATAAAGCACAGGGGATGGGACATAGGGTGTTCCCCGAGTTTGTTTCCATACGACTTTGCCCATTTCTGAAATGTCTCCAGTCTGAGTAATTGGAATCCTCATAACGCTATGCCCCTTGTAACCGCTCATTACGATAACATGCTTACCATCTAAAATCGGACACGGCGTCGCATTACCTGTAAGTCCACTGCACTGCCAAATTAGCGCCCCATCCTTAAGATCATAGGAACGAACGAAGTTGCTGGCTGCGGTAATCACTTGCGTGGTCCCGTCATGAGTCGCAACCACTGGTGTCGCCCAAGCATTTCCTTCTTCCCGGGGCTTCTTCCAGAGCGTCTTACCTGTCGAGGCATTCAATGTTTCGATTGTTGACTGCCCCTGATGATCTCTCACCACAATTAGCTTGCCGTCATGGAACACTGGCGAGCAACCTTCACCCAGCGATGCGCCCATTTTTGCAATTCCAAGATCGCGTTTCCATAACAACTTTCCATCGAGGTTATAACAATACATTCCAGCTGAACCGAACCACGCGAAAAGTTTCCCATCGGCCACGACAGGCGAAGACGACGCGAAATCATTATCGCCGTGGTGGCCTTCATGGGGAACCTTTTGGATAGCGATTTCACGCCATAGTTCCTTGCCAGTCTTGCGATCTAAGCAAATTACGGCAAATTGATGTTCCGTATTTGGATGTTTGATGCCGAAAACTCGCATTGGCTGATCTTCGGGCTTGGGTAGTGTGGGATCAATAATCCCCGTATCGATTGCCGTGAGCACAAAGATACGTTGGCCAAAAATAATCGGGGTGGAACTTCCGTTCCCATCGATGGCAACTTTCCATCTAACATTCTTATCTTCATTCCATGTAGTTGGTGGGGCGCTGGACTCTGCAACTCCGGCATTATTGCTACCACGCCATTGCGTCCAATTATCCCCAGCTTGCGAGGCGCCACAGGCAGCAGTGAATAGAACACCTACTAGCAGCAAAAATGCGAGGTGTCGTTCGTGGGGTCGTGTTTTCATCTTAGTTGCCCGAATTTTTGATCTTGGGGATTGCGAATATTGAAATTATACCGATGGCCATTTAACGCCTGTATTGCGCGGGGTTCGATCCGGCACTCAAACGCCACATTTTACCCTAAAATGAGCTGGGTATCACGACCGGTCGGAAGGCAAAGAACTTCTTACGAAACGATATCAAGTATTCGGCCTTCGGAGCTGTGGTGTTAGTGCAATTGCTAAGAATCCGTTCAATACGGTACATTACCAAACAACGAAATAGAGTTCATTAAACTTGGAGTGTTCCATGGCCGCACGAGCGATAATCGCGTTCTCCCTAGTATTCATATTCAGCCTAAACGCGCACGCAATTGACAAGCACAAGCTTGTAATTATTGCAGGAAAACCATCACACCCACCACGGATGCATGAGTTTAACGCCGGAGTTCAACTATTAGCCAAATGCATGAAAGACATTCCAGGATTGGACTTACACTTTGTCCTAAATGGTTGGCCAAAAGATGAATCGATCTTCGATGATGTCGATGCTGTCGTCTTCTACATGGACGGTGGAGGTCGACACGAGGCTGTCCAGGAAGATGGGCGACGACTCAAGATCATCGACCAATGGGCAAAAGATGGTGTGGGTTTGGGATTCATGCATTACGGCGTTGAAGTAGTTCCTGAACAAGCAGGAGAAGAATTTCAGCGTTGGATTGGCGGTCACTACGAACACATGCACTCCTGCAATCCAATTTGGAGTCCTAAGTTTGAACAGTTTCCAAATCATCCAATTACTCGCGGCGTTAAGCCTTTCAGCATCAAGGACGAATGGTATTTCAATATGCGATTCATCAATGATGTAGCAGGCAATAAACCAACGGAATTAGATGGAATGCAATTCACCCCCATTCTTGTCGGCATCCCAGATCAAAAAGTCCGAAACGGCCCCTATGTATACCCCAAGGGCCCCTACAGTCATATCCAGGCAAATAGCGGCCGAGCTGAAGCAATGATGTGGGCGGTAGAGCGTCGTGATGGCGGTAGAGGGTTCGGCTTTACTGGTGGCCACTTTCATGACAACTGGGCTAACGATAACTTTCGTAAGACTATCCTAAATGCATTCCTTTGGCTTTCTAAACTGGAAGTACCGAAGCGTGGTGTGAAATCAGCGGTCTCAGCCCAAGACCTAGAATCCAATCTTGATCCAAAACCCTCTCGCAAATAACGAGGACTTTTAATCATGCCCAACATCCGCTGCCCCCATTGCCAAGGCGCTCTCGAGTACGTTCCTGCACTAGCGGGACAACAAGCCGCTTGCTCATATTGCTCAAAGCCATTTACTATGCCGGCCTCCGCACCAGGAGCCGC
>CALKCC010000296.1 GCA_938082855.1 uncultured Pirellulaceae bacterium
GGCGGTATTCGGCATGACCATTGACTGCCCGAACCACTGCTTCAAATGTCAATTCCACGCCTGTATCATCCTGAGGAATGGCTTTGACGGCTTCTTTGATTTCAGCCAAATTCGCTGTGGGCTCTTTCATCATTTTGGAAATTGATTTCCCAAACGCCATGACCTGAGTCAGCAACGGATCTTTGCCCTGAAAAGCTTCATTCTCTGCAGCTTCTAGAATCCCTAATTCTTCATAGATCTTGTCAAAACGGTCGTGGATTTTCTCCCTTTGACGTGACAAGCTTCCGGACTGGTCGAACAACCAAACGACTAAGGTGCGTCGTTCTTCCAGCGAGAGAAGGATTTCATGAGTAATTCGGTCAACCGCTCCGCTTGCACCGGTCGTTCCAGTTCCCACGGCACCGCGAACTGCCAGGTTTTCGTTGAAGTGTAAACCTGTTGCCTGAACGACTTGGTTATTCAATAAAACTTCGGCCACTTCTCGATCTGAAGGATCTGCCGGATTGGGGATTTCAGAGATATCAGAAATGACCGGGGCTTCCGATAAGGCCATCTGCGTTCCCAGATCGCTATTCGCACCAACCTCTGCCATCTCCTGTTCACTAAAGTGAATTTCCTCAGGGGGCGTTGGCTCAGTGATTTCCTCGACATCCACTTTCGTTGTGGTTAGAGCCAGGATCTGATCGTCATCATCGGCCAGCAAAGGCCACAATCCCAGTGCAACAAGCACTGCCACATGAAACATTACTGAAAGCAGGAAGGCTGAAGAATCAGAATCAAACGGTGTTTCTTCTTCTCCCGTTCGGCTCTGCCACCACTGAACTAGCTTTGATCGTTTAGCCACTTTCCTACTCCGTTTTACACTTCAATAACAAACTGCTTCCGGCTAGGAGGATGTCCTCCAGATAAGAAGTTATTGTTATTCTCAGCCTACTTGAGATATCGACAAGTAAACGCTGTATTCCTAGTCCTATTTTTTACGTGAAACCGCCAAAAATCAAGGGAATTGGGGGATTCTAAGACCATTCCTTTTACGAACTCTATCACCTAAACGCTTTGCAGGCGATGGATGTACTCATTTTGCCCGTATCTTCACGGCACATTTCCCCACCACTATCATGCATTCAGCACCCATCCATCAAGGTTGATTTGACCTCGTCGCCTTCCAATTCTACTATTGAAATAGGCTCTGGAAGCAATTGCTTCCCCTTGCAGAAGTGACTGGTTATCCGGTACCTTTGCTGCATTGATGATTTGTTTTCACACCCAAGTTTTCCCTTAATTCACTGAGGAGCCCCGGTTGGTCATGTTGAACTCACGACTGCACAAAACCTCATCATTACTTACTCTTGCTGTCATTGTCTTTAGCCTCAGTACGTCGCTATCTGCGCAGGATGAAGAAAAGCCCAAGAAGGACCTACCACCGGTAGAGGCGCATGTGCTGGAAACCAAGGATGGAGTGTTCCTCAATGTCAAATACTACCCTGGAACCAAGGGCAAAGACTCCATTCCAATCATCATGCTTCATAGCATGCTAAACGTCTCAGCCAGCAATGCGGTCTACACCAAGCTGGCCGCTGCCATTCAGGAACATATGGGCCACGCTGTCATCATTCCGGATCTGCGAGGACACGGTAAATCAACGGAACGTCGAAATCCGCAAGATATAAACGATCGACTGAAGATCAATCGTGAGAAATTCGCTAAGGCTGAATTTGCTTCGGTGATTCAAGACGTGGAGGCTTGCAAGTCATTCCTAAGAACAAAAAATGACGAAGGTCAGGTCAATCTCGAAAAACTCACGGTCGTCGGTTCAGACATTACTGCCATCGTTGCATTGAATTGGGCAGCGTTGGATTGGAATAAACCAGGAGGAGGCTTCATCCGCAACGGACAGGATGTCAAAGCACTCATTCTGTTCACGCCACTTCAATCGCACAAAGGCCTGACTCCGCAGCTAGGCATGTCTCATCCCACTGTAAAGCAGAATATGAACATTCTGATTATTGCTGGCAAACAGAACGCTCAATACTTCTCCGAAAGCAAACGCCTACACAACCAGTTAACTCGGTTCCACAAGGATCAAGAGAACACTGATGGTTCGATCAACTGGAGTGGCACAAAGCTATTTCTATTCGGACTCAATACGGGTGCTCAAGGTTCAGGCATGCTCAATGTCCCCAACCTACAACCCCAACCGAGCGCGTTGATTTACAACTTCCTGGTTAATCGCCTTGAAAAGGATGAGACTCTGAAGTGGTCAAGTCGCGATCCAAACGCCCTATAATCAGCACGATCGCTGTAAGCTGAACGGACCTCAGCTCGCTTGAAGAATTAAGTGCTTTTCTGTTAAGCCCTCAAGGCTTTGCCTGTCGAAACAGAAAGTGTTGGATGCCCTCTCGGGGGTAAGGATCTTTTCCGACACTTAAACTATATGACAAAGGTACAGAAATGCTTATCCACAAACATTGGGTTGTGGGTACGGGCATTCTGGTTGCTGGAAGCTTAGGAGCCATTCCCTTTCAGCGACATGCCACGGACGGTAATCAAATCAATCAGAATCTGTCCGTGCCTATTGACCAGTCCATCGTTCAAACTGCGCCCTTCGAGCCTCTCGAATCCGCTCAACCCATCCCTGATGGTACGATCGAATCGCCAGCCTCTGCGCTATACCTGACTTCGCAGCAACAAAGAGAGTCGGTGGCCAGGACGCCACTAACGCCTCCTACTATTTCACTCATGCCTGCGCGAGCTCCTGAAATAAGCGATCGCTATCCGGATGACGGGAATAGCCAGAGTACTGCAGCTCAAGTGGCGAAGCTCAATCTCTCAGGTGCAAAACCAGAAATCCTGTCTACTTATACGATTCAGGATGGAGATACCCTAACAAGTATCGCAGAGCACTTTTTAGGACAGGCTAATTTGGCTGACTGGATCTATTACCAAAACAAAACGGTAATTGCCCGGCCTGAACTGCTCCCCATCGGAGCGGAAATCATCATTCCAGCTCCTCCTGCAGAAGGAGTCTTCTCTGAGATTTCTTCTACGGTCAATAAAACGCCAGAGCAGGGTAATGAACCGACCCAAGTCATTATCAGACAACCGGTTCCTCCGGCCCCTATAGCCTTGGATGACTAAAAAACCACTGCCCACTATTAACTAGTGAGCAGTGGTTCATGTTGGAATATTTGTGATCGTTTGCTTTACTTTTTCTTGTTCAACAAGAGCAAGGTTGGAGAGGCGACGAAGATCGAACTATAGGTTCCGACAACCACACCAATCACTAAAGCAAATGCAAAGCTGTGAATTCCTGAGCCACCGATAAAGTACAGTGTGGCGACCACGAATAAAGTGGTTAAAGAGGTGAGCAACGTTCGACTTAATGTCGAGTTAACACTGCGATTCAGCATCTCAGCGGTAATCTCACGATTCTTACCTCGAACTTCACGAACTCGGTCAAACACAACAATCGTATCGTTTAGCGAATAACCGATAATCGTCAGGAATGCCGCAATCACGGGCAAGCTAATCTTAAAGTCTTCGATCATCAGGAATCCTGCCAGGTACTTACTGATAGCAATCGCAGCCAATGTCACGAGAACGTCGTGTACCAAGGCAACAACAGCGGCAATACCAAAGCTGACATGTTGGAATCGCAACCAAATGTAAGTGATGATCCCGATGAAGCTGAAGACAATCGCGTAAGTCCCCAATTTGGTCATGTCACCAGCAATGGTAGCTCCAAATTTCTGAGTCTCTTCGAAGTGTGGGCTACCATCCGTCTTAATGAGCTCGGCGATCAGAACATCGACCTGACTGTCGTCCAAACCGTAAATCGTGACCTGATTGTCGTCACTGCTCCCTTCTACTTTACCGATTTCTAAACCAGTTTCCGTTTGGGCAGCATCAATCATTCCCTCCAGTACCGATGCACTTAAATCGATATCTTCACCATCGATCTTTTGCTCCACCTGAAGCGTTACAGACTGCAGCTCAACGATATCCTCAGAAGATTCTTCTACCGTTTCCTTTTCAGGAAATTCCGTGGAAGGCTCAGGCATGGGTAGTGTTGGTCCAGGAACGGTGGCTTCCTCATCCGGAGCCGCTGGCCCTTCGGTTGCGGGAGCTGATTCGGCTGGATTTTCGCTCTCTTCTTCAGAGACGACTTCCGACTCATCTTCCGTCGCAGCATCTTCTGGTGCTGCTTCTTCCTGATAGGCCACAAACTGAGGCATGACACGTTCTACAGCCGAAGAAGCATCATCTGCAGGAGTCTCGGTTGCCCCAGCCACTTTGGTGACGCTGATTGATTGAACTGGAAGCTTGCCAGGAAAGGCATTGGCAAGCAGTGCTTGAAGTTTAGATTGATCTTCAATATCCGTATTCACACGCCAGGCAGCAGGGCCATCGTTCAAAGCGACGCTCGTAACGGTATACTGAACAGCCTCGGGCAGTCCTTCGACGCTGTCGAGTTTAGATTCGATCGCAGCTTCTACGTCCTGGGCCTCCATGCTCTCCTTCAGCTGGAAAATAGCGGACGTACCACCCGACAGGTCGATTGCCAACATTTCGGATTGTCGATTCACTGTTAGTGCCAAACCTGCAATGATGATTATCGCAGAGAACACAGCGGTGAATTTAGCCTTGCTGATAAACTCTACATTGATGCGGTTGAGCCGACCTTGCTGCAAACACCATGAGGATTCTTTGATCCACTTGAGCCCAGCCGCAATTGCAAACAGTCCTCGTGAAGCATAGATCGCTGTGAACATACTCATGATGATTCCAAGAATCAATGTGATCGCAAAACCACGAATTTGATCGGTACCGATCGCATACAGCAGAATCGCAGTAATAAGCGTGGTCAGGTTGGCGTCAATAATCGTGATGGTCGCTCGCGAGAATCCATTTCGGATCGCCGCCTTAATCCGGGCACCATCAGCAAGTTCTTCACGAATACGCTCGAAGATCAGCACGTTGGCATCCACCGCCATACCGACGGTCAATACAAGTCCGGCCATCCCAGACAAGGTAAACGATGCACCAATCATGACCATCACTGCCAGGATTAATATCAGGTTGAGTACTAGTGCAAAGGCAGCGACAACCCCTGGGACGCCCAGGTACCACAAAATCATAAAGAGTAGGACGACGATCATTGAAACGATAATCGCAAACTGTCCCTTCTGAATGGTGACAGTCCCTAATGAGGCACCCATTTTATTTTCACTGACAGGTGTTGGTTCTAACGTGCTCGGCAAGGCACCGGCTCGCAGAATACCAATGATCGAGTCGACTTCCGCTTGAGTGAAATCGCCGGTTATGGTTCCATTCTCAGAAATACGCTGTTTAATATTTGCCGAGGAAAGCAGATTTCCATCTAGCACAATTGAAAGCTGCTTTTCCACATTCTTAGCTGTGAAACGCCCAAATTTAGATGCACTACCAGCCTTCATGGTAAACGCCACGCTAGGACGAAGGTTATCTCCGATTTGCGAACGTACTGTCTTTAGGTCGTCACCTGTCGTCGTCAATGAGGCATCAGGTTGAGCCATCAATACTTCAATGCGGGTGACATTAGCCGCTATCACAGCATCGCTAAAGTCTTCGGCAGGAGCATTGATATCGACCGACGCAAAAGCCTCTTGGATCGCCACATGGTCCGGATTGGTGCGATCGAAATGTGGAGATAGGGGGTCATTATTCAGCAAGACAGGCTTATCGACTTCCTCTTGATTATCACCACCGTCATGATAAAAAACTCGCTTAATGGAGGTAAGGCTGGCGGCGTTGTATTCAAACTGCCCGTTTAAGTCTCTACCAACTTTCACCCATCGACCAACTGTTTCACCGTCACTTTTGACAAGAGACGTGTTGTAAGAATCTTCATCCTGGAAGCTATCTTCCATCGCTGTCCTGATACTCGCATGATCCGAATCAGTCACTCCAACTTGAATCAAAAACTCCAGAGCACCCGTGTTTGTAATGATCTCTTTGAGCTGCCGAACTTCTTCGGCTGTTGCAGCTGGTACAACAATTTCAACGTGAGTGTTATTCCCGTAGGGGCGAAGGATTAAGTCCAAAGCACCACTAGGGTTCAGGCGGCGTCCTAATGCACTCAGTAGCCCCTGCATATCCTCATCTCGAAGTCCCGTTGCAACATTCGCTGCTTCACCGGCATCCTCTTCTTTACCCGAAATCTTGTAAACCAGATTGGCACCACCGGCGAGATCGACACCGAGCTTGAATTTATCGGAGATATTCTCTTGCCCATCATGCTTTACGCCGATGTAGAGTGCCCCAAGAATCGTGACGGAAGCGACTACAGCCAGACGCCAAGCCTGTTCCGGCTCTCGGACACTCGAGGATTCACAAAAGGCTCGGAATATCAAATACAGCCCACTGAAAATTGCCAGCATCAATCCTGACATTCGGAATCCGTTCACTGCATTGTCGGACACCAAACCGTCTGAAATCAGATTGAATAGATTCGGCAGTGCTCCCAAAGCAATTGCGAAAACAAACAGGCCGAACATCACTCCCCAGTTGGGATCCGAGACTTTCCAACTCCGTTTGACTTTTGCACTTACTGCGTTGTCTTTACCCACATTGGCTAACACTGACAACACGATCGCCAGAATGAACAGGAGTACGCCACCGGCACCTCCCTCGTCAGCTGTTTCCTGTGCGAACAAGGTAAAGTTTGATGTCAAAGAATTCATCAATAAATTCATTTCCGAAAAATCCAATCAGAATATTATTTGTAACCTGAGTTTTATCAGGAGTTATTTCATTTTTTGTGTGCGGATGTTTACGATTCCGAACTGTCTTCGCTTTCCACGTCAAGCACTCGGCCAATTGCCTCTGCTACAACACGAATACGAGATCCCGATCCGGCATCCACTTCAATGAGAAAATGGGTCGGAACCGGCTCTTCACCGTCCGACTCTTCAATTTCCACTACCGTGCCACAGAGACCACCAATCGTGATGACTTCTGAGTATTTACTAATGCTGTTGAGCATTTGATTCTTTTGGTTTCGGCGTTTTTTAGCTCCACGTCCGCTAAACATAAACATGAAAACCATAAAGCCTAGCAGCAGTAGCAAAAAGCCACTGCCGGGACCCTGCTGGCCTTCGCCACCTTCAGCGCCGCCTGCTTCCTGAGCCAGCAGGAGCTGCAATTGCTGAATGCGTCCGGCTAACATTTGAATTTCGTGGTACATGGCAACCTTAATTGGAAAAGCTAAAAGTCGACTCTGAAGTCCGCCTTGCAGCAGAGCATCAGCACAACACTGCTGATCAGGCAACAATAAGCTGAGGCCAAACCGAGCAGCGGTAATCTGTTATCTTAAAATGCCTTGAAACAAGCGACAAGCCACAACAGGCGAAAACAGTTAAACGGCCGGAAAAAAACCACTTTTCGAGCCACAATTAGGCAAATTTCCAATGCCAATTGGCGTTCTAATTCCAACCAGCGGTTTTGGCCTGAAAATACGCTTCAAATCGCCCCTCTTCGATCGCCTGACGACTCTGCTGCATCAACCTTTGGTAATACGTCAAATTATGATGACTCAGCAAAATTGGGCCTAGCATCTCTCCGGCAGCAAACAGATGTCGTATGTATCCGCGACTATGTTTACATGCCAGACATGGACAGTCCTCCTGAATCGGCCGGCGATCTGTTCGGTGCTTTGCATTTCGCAATCTCAGCGGGCCTTCGTCAGTAAATGCCAGGGCATTCCTGCCGTTACGTGTCGGCATGACACAATCAAACATATCGACTCCACGACGAATTCCCTCGAGCAAGTCGATAGGTTTACCAACGCCCATCAAGTACCGTGGTCGATCTGACGGTAACACAGGGCAGGTCGCATCCAGAATTCGGTACATTTCAGCGGGAGGCTCGCCGACACTCAATCCACCGATCGCGTAACCGGGAAACTCAAGCTTGGCCAATTCTTCGGCACACCATACTCGCATCTCCTCATCAAGACCTCCCTGGACAATCGCAAATTGAATTTGGCTGTCCAGTGTCGCTGCGTCCTGGCAGCGGCCAGCCCAGCGGATGGAACGTTCACAAGCTTCACGAATTACTTGGTATTCGTTGGGAAGAGCAACGACATGATCAAATACCATGGCGATATCCGACCCTAAAGCCTCCTGAATGGCAATGGAGCGTTCCGGCGTTAACTCCAGACGACTCCCATCAATATGAGACTTAAAGATGGCTCCCTCTTCAGTCACCTTGGTCATTTGCGCCAGCGAGAAAACCTGAAACCCACCACTGTCTGTGAGGATTGGCTTGTCCCAGCCCATCATCTTGTGCAAACCGCCTAGCTGAGCAACCGTTTCTTCACCGGGTCTTAAGGCCAGGTGGTAGGTGTTACCCAGCAGGATTTCGGCACCGGTCGATGCGACTTGTTCAACGGTCAAGCCTTTGACTGTCCCCAATGTGCCGACGGGCATAAACGTAGGAAGCTCGATGGTTCCACGGGGTGTGGTGAGCCGAGAACGACGTGCAGACGTACCTACATCGCTGGCTAGTAACTCAAAGCTAAAATTAGCGGACTGCGTCATTTGACACACCTGAACGATTGGCTACGCGTACAGCCTGATCGGGCCTTATCAAGGTATTCACCGGTCACAGAGACCGACAAATTCGATCAGTCTCCGCGAAGCTTCAGGCCGAGTGAAGTTAGTTTTTCACGCACTTCATTGAGGCTTGTAACACCAAAGTTCTTGCTTTCGAGCAATTCATCAGGCGTCTTACGCAATAATTCGCCAATCGTGTTCATACGCAGGCGAACCATGCATTTACGAGCTCGAACTGAAAGATTCAGATCTGAGATTGGGCGATCAAATACAGCCGCTTCTTCTGGCGTGAGTGAAGAACGATCCACTTCTCGTTCCGGTCGGCTTTCGTGAGCCAGCTGGCCCAGAGCGAGCCCTTTGGAGGTCAGCATGTCACGAATTTCGATCAATGAAGTTTCACCAAAGTTCTTACTTCCCAGTAATTCCTGTTCGGTGGAACGAGCCAGGTCGCCAAGCGTTTCCACGCCCATGCGAGTAAGACAATTTCGTGAACGCACTGATAATTCGAAATCGGAAACAGGGATATTGAGCACCTGTGACATTCGATCCTGAGCTTTTTCTGCTTCCAAGTCGAATAGTTCGTCATCGGAAGCACAAGCGTCTTTCATGTACAACGCGGCTTTTTTGTGATTTGGATAAACTTCCAAAATCCGTCGATAGCATTGCTGAGCACGATCGTACTGGCCGTGGTCTTCATAAAGCAGGCCTAGGTTGAGCAGGGCACCGACATGTGATGGGAAGTGCTTTGCACTGCGGCGGTACAGGTCCATTGCCTTATCGTCATTGCCGCGACGATCGTTTTCTTTCGCCATGCCAAACAGTGCACCAGGATGTGTGTCATCAGCACGCATGGCTCGTTCAAACCATTCTTCCACGATTGAAGACAAGCCGTTGGTGGCTAATTCTGTTTCACCATATTGATAGGCATATTCCGCTTCGTGCATGATCGGGCCGTCCAGCGAATCTAACGCCTGTCGAGCCGCATCCAAATCTTTGGCGTTACGGTATGCTTCCACACAAGCCAACACACAACGACCTTTGTTGTACCCTGACTTTTCCGCGATTTTGTAGTTTTCAATGGCCTTGTCAAAGTCACCTAACGCAAAATGACTGCGACCAATATAGAAGTAGGAAACAGCTCCACGATCTGAGTTAGCCAGAGTCTCGATGGACCGTTCAAACCGGCCTAGCAGATAGTAACAAACGCCCAATCGAGTCGCACTGGCCGGTGTTAGAGATTCGCTAATCTCTAATTCGTTCACTGCATCACGCAGAATCCCGAACTGAGAAAAATCATCATTTATGGCATTGGAAATCTGTTGAATCTCATCCGGACCAAAACTACCGTTGTCACAGACTAGAGTCTTAAGATCGAAATCCGAAATCATTGCCATCGAGTATCTCCTGATGGATGGAAGGGAGCCTATTGGTATTTTGAAAAAGCCAGCGACGGGAGTTGAACCCGTAACCCCCGCATTACGAGTGCGGTGCTCTGCCGATTGAAGCTACGCTGGCAACATCAGCCCCAAATAACGAGGGGGAAACTACCACTGTAAATTACCAATCTAGATGCGTCAACAGCTAGAATTATCCCCTTTTTTCCCGAATAAAGGGAAAAGACGCCTGAGAGGCATCAAGTAGAAAAGGCGAGGCTTGGACGCCGACCAACAACTTGTTGGTCTTCTAACCAAGTCAGGGGCAACAAAACTCAGGTTAGCAAATCTGCGTCCAATCCTCGCCGAGGTTTGGACAACGTCCAGCCAATTATCGCTCGACGTTGTATTCACCATGTCGTGAACAGTACTCAGTAATGCACCTAGCGTGCCAAAGTCCCTTGATGTCGTTGTTTTTTTCAAAGAAAAAGTCGGGGAAGCGATATAATGACGGTTAACCCGAGGATTTTGAAAGCCAGTAAATCACCCAACCACATTTATTTAGAATTCCCTCGGTAAATTCGCTTCCCTGAAGGCAATGAAACACTGTTCAAAACTTCCACAACTGTACAAATCCGCCTGCATGATTTTGCAACAGGCCCGTCAAAATGCCCGACTCTTCAACAATTCACGAAACCGAGACAATCTCCGAAGAAGCACGGCATATTGTCATTTCCCTCAACCCTAAAGCGGGGCGTGGACCGAGTCGAAAGCTAGCCGAGCAATTAGGTGAAATCCTCAGCGCCCGTGGATATCACATTCACCTGGAAACGGATTTAGCCACGGTCGTCAGCCTGGCTAAAGAACATTTGGAAGCTGGAACGCTGCGATGTGTCGTTGGTGTAGGAGGCGATGGCACACAAACACTTCTACTAAACCAACTTCCAGCGGCCGCCAATCTTTGCGTGTTTCCGCAGGGCACTGAAAACGTCCTTGCAAAGTATTTTAAGCTCCCCAAAACGCCTGAATCCGTGGCAGCACTTATTGAGGCCGGGCAGGTCGCAAAAATCGATGCCGGTCGAATCACCCAGGCCAATGGAGATAGCCAGTTATTCTGTCTGATGGTGGGCTGCGGCGTAGATGCAGCGATCGTCCATCAACTTGCCGCCAACCGAACTGGCCACATCACCAAATTGTCTTATCTCCACCCAATCTGGAAAGTTATTCGTAAGTACAATTACCCCCGATTGCTCGTAACATCACCGGAATGGGAAGACGAAGTCCTTGAGGCGCGAGTGTTGTTCATTATGAATATCGATCGTTATGCATTGGGAATTTCGATGACCCCTCAAACGACTCCTCAGGATGGAAGATTAGGCATTTGTGCTTTCCAAAAGCGAGGGCTGTTTCACATGTTGAGATACTTCTTGCTATTGCTCACCAATCGACACCACAAACGCAAAGACTGTTTCATCCGGTATGCGGCAAAAGTTGAAGTACGATCGGAAGACATGCCAGATGCACCGACGCAAATTGATGGTGATCCCTGCAGCACACTTCCCATCACGGTGGAAACAGTGCCGAGTCGGCTACGATTAATGCTACCTGCTTCCCCTGAGTGAAAAGCAAACTAGCATCTCAAGGCTAATAAATAGCTCAAGGCTGCAGTAGCTTGACTAACCGCGCATTGGCTCGTCCAGCATCCGAGTCAGCCTCGACGGTTTGGAGTATCTCAACTGCCCGTTCAGGCTCCCCAATGGCTAGATAACATCTCGCCAGATTGTACCGGGCCGAGTTTTCAAAGTTGGATTGTTCGAGTCGATTAATGTCGGGAGTAGACTCTTCGGTTACGAGACCAGGAAGTAACGATAGGCTTGGACGTTCTTCTACAGTCGCCGGTTGATTCGGAGCAAGCTCTACCGGCGGCGACTGAGGTGCCTCGACGCCGATCTGTAAAGTTCGCTTTTCCAGCCAGTCGATCGCGTCGGCATAGTTTCCCTGTTCCATATGAATCATGCCGATGAAGTAACTGGCCATGTCCTTCGAACGAACAAACGTAAGCTTGGTCCTCCGCAGATTTTCCTGCCAGTCCGTTAGCGACATCTCGTCCGGTCTCACATACCCCAGTTCTTCCTGGACATTTCGGTCGGTCGTCATGACTTCGATTTTTTCCTGAGCCAGGCGTGAGGCCATCAACAACGTCTTCGAACCTCGTTGCAATTCCTGGCCCAATTCGAGTTCATAGTCATCAAACTGACCACGGAGAGTCTTATAACGCCCTCGCTTCAACTGGTACATATCTTCCAGCATCTGGTAATCGTGTTTCTCTCGTACGAACTTAATCGCGTCCGGATCCCCAGTCGATAAACGCTGACTCAATGCAGCAGCAAACGCGTAATACTCGTAAGCCGACCCCCATATTTCTGAATTCTCGATACCATGGTCAGTTCGCAAGGTGCGTGACAGGCTGTTCGGAGACGTCGTGAGTTTCATCTGACGTTCGCCCGTGAGGTACTTCTCCAGAATGGCCATGCGGTGAGACACGGACATAACATCCGCTTCGATTAAGCCAACCAGTTCCGGAACGATGACTTCGGCTTTGTCCTGCAGATCGGCCGGAAGAATCGTAGCGGCAAAACTCAAATCAGATCGGACTTCACTAAACGTCGCAATCGACTTACCGTCGCTGGACATCACCGGTACACCATCCTCAATATCCAACAGATATAATTCGGCCCCAACAAGACAAGCGGCCAACCACGGTTCCTTGAGTTCTCCGAACTCGGCAGGTAATCCCAACAAGATGACTTGAACATCTACTTGACGGGCAAGCAGAGCAAGCAATCTAGCGCGTTGCCACCAATCTCCTTCCCCAAAGACAAGAATATCCCGCATCGCCATCGAATATCCTGGCCCCGGCAAGCCAAGCTCAGGAGCCGATTTCGTCTCTCCTTCAGGTACTTGAGGGTAGTCCAATAAAGGATCTAACTGAATGTTTCGCACGGTCCAGTCGAACATCCGCAATGCACTTTGCAACTTAGCCCGATCGCTCGCTTCGAGCTCGGACGGAATATAGTTATCCCAAATTTCACGATGCGCCACTTCATTAGCCTGAATCCAACGGGCGACCTGACTAATCCAGGACATCTCGTGAAGGTAGTTAATGTCGGGAGGAAAGAAGCGTTTCGCACCGACGTTATTCGCAAGGCCAGTGCCGGCCAAATGAATGGGCAAGGTATTCAACAAAGAAGGTGTCACCCACAACGGATCGTCGTCATGCTTCTCAATCCACTGATTGAGATTATAGATACCGCTCGAGGTGGCCTGATTTAAATCTGCATCATCCAGTCCATCTACGATTGCCAATGCTGTTTGAAGATTATCTGACTCGGTTTCACGAGGACGGATATCAGACACATTGACCTGACTGCGATCTCGGCAACCTAAGCAGCAGAGGAAAGTCATCCAAACAATCAACAAGTAATTTATTTTCATTGACACTCTTACTATGCAGAACTACTACAGGGTTCGGTCCTCAGAATATATCGTCTAATTCAGGGACTGAACTGTCTGGCGAATAGCGATTAATCCACTCACAACTCGTTTTATCTCTGCTAAAGGCAGCATATTCGGACCATCGGATGGCGAGTCTGCTGGATTGGGATGGGTTTCCATAAAGACGCCATCAACTCCCATTGCTACGGCCGCACGTGCAAGTGGTTCAACCATTTCTCGGTTTCCCCCCGTCGTATCTCCCTGACCTCCCGGCTGTTGCACGCTATGAGTCGCGTCAAATATCACGGGCGTTCCAAGTTGCTGCATCTGCGGAAGGCTCTTCATATCGTTAACCAACTGGCCATATCCAAAGAAGGTGCCGCGTTCGCACAACATGACATCCGGGCATCCTCCTTCAAGCAGTTTATTAACGACGTGTTTCATATCGCCTGGAGCCATAAACTGCCCCTTCTTCACGTTGACCACTCGACCGGTCGCAGCAGCAGCCAGTAGTAGGTCAGTCTGGCGGGCCAGAAAAGCCGGTATTTGTAAAATCGAACAGACTTCAGCCGCTGGCTTTGCCTGAGCCGCTTCGTGAATGTCCGTTGTCACAGAAATCCCTAGTTTGTCGCGCACGGATTGTAGCATGGCCAAGCCCGCTTCCAATCCTGGCCCTCGGTAAGAATGCACACTGGTTCGATTGGCCTTGTCAAACGATGCTTTAAACACGAGCTGCACAGGAAGATCACTCGTTTGTGTGACTAGACTTTCAGCGATGGCTAACGCAGCAGATTCACTCTCTAATACGCATGGTCCGGCGATCAACAGAAGTGGTTGATTGATACCACAACTGAATTGTGTCGTCGTCACCGGGTTGTTGGTTGTATCTGCCATGGCATGCTGGATCCCTGTGTCGTTGTTTTACTGGCAGCAAAGATAACGAAAACCAACTGTTCAGTGCAACTTGTGAATCCGCAAATTCGAGGAAATCACGCAGTAGGCGGTTGGCTGGCTGCCATGGAACTCAGGCGAGCCAACAAGTCCTTGGAGCCTAGATCAGCCTTCAGTACACCACCAGGGCGTTGAGACGTACCATCCGAAAGTTGATTCCAAAACAGAGCCTGAACGGACGGTTTACTGCGTATCACCTGCAACAGATTCATCGTCGACTCGATATCCCAAAATCCCTCTGGCGTTTCCTGACCAGCAGGCACATCCATGTTTGGCAGTGACACGCCCAGAACCAAAGGCAACTGAAGTGAACTCCACTGATTCAGCAAGCGACTCAATTCCAGAAAATCTCGCGGAGTACACTCCTGAGGTGACTCACCAAAACTCAAATCAATGCCGATCCCATTGATACCAAGTTCGGCCCTTACTAACGCATCAGCAAATTGAAGTGGTGACAAATCAGACCGGCGATTCGCTGCGTAATCCCCCCAAGGTAAATCGAAGCTGACGATTACCGGCGTCGAGTTGTCCAGTTTGCGGATAGTCTCTACGATATCCACCGAGAGTCGGACTACCTGTTCTTCTGAGAAGCCCATGAGAGTGGAGGAATTGAGGCCACAGCTTGTGTGCCAGGCATGCACCCGACCTTTATATCGTCGAACCACTTCCTGGACGTACTGGATGACATAATTCTGAATCGATGTGAAATCATTCTGCCAAAGATAAAGCCACTGCGGTAACGCATCTTCGGTCAACTCAATGAGCGGGCCGGCGAAGATCTTCTTTCCATGTTGATGAGACCATTCCAACATGCGGTCTACTTCGTAAAACTGAAATTTACCTTCATCCGAGGAAACCGCTTTCCAATTGAACGGTACCATCACTGAATCAAACGACTGTGACAATTCCTGCTGCTCCTGTGGAGCATGAGGCATTTCCCCGAGCTTGATTCCAAAGAGCGGGTTAGCCATGCCGGCCTGATGTCGCGCCTCCATCAAGTGATCAGCGTCTTCCACCGAAATCTGATTGATCATTCCGAGGCAAATCTCGATGGCATTTGAGGCTGCCGATCCGGCAAACTGAGGATCCTGGCGCCAGGACAGAACGGCCTCCAATAGCTGCTCATGGGCTTCGGCCAGCTGGTCCGTGTACGATTGCGATAACTTAAATTGCTGACTACGTTCGGCCAAATAAGTCCGTAAACGATGCAGAGTCCCTCGGGCCAATTCAACTTCCAACTGGTAGTCACCCTGACCCTCACGCAAACTCGTCGTCCCCAGCATGAATTCCAGACCAGCTTTGTTACGCCAGGGAAAAAAGAAATGGCCAGATTCATGCGTCTGGCGATCCACGATCAGACGCTCACCCGCAAATGCAATATTTCGCTCCCAGGCAATCCCTTCTAATCCCGTCATGTAGCAACTGCGCAGCAATTGCTCATCAAGGTATTGAATACGAGATGTTTGGAAACAGATTCGGCCCATACGGTAAGAGAAGGGTAGTTTTGATGACGAGTTATGATGAGGGGAGACCTTGCCAGCCTTTACTCTGAGTAAATCCAACGAGCAAAAGCGTAATTGACAAACCCTAGCCGACTAGGAATAAATGCCCCCGTAGACCCAACGAGTTTAGCATTGGGAAATCAATGCTGCAATCAATCTTAACCCTTGCAGAGCTCTGCCAACCGGCCGACGTTGGCATCCTGTCCCTTCGGAGCTACTCGCTCTTTTCCAGTAATCGATTGCGAGTTTTGAGTTCCGGCTGGATGGCGTCTTCATCTAGATGAACCAACCAGATATTACGGAAACGAACAGGGTCGCTGTGGTTTTGCAATAGGATTGGCATGGCCGAAGGCCCTTCCGGTTGACCAGCTCCTGTCTTATTTGTCAGCTCATAATCTGCGTGAATTGGGACGCCATTATGATAAACCGTAATGACCGCATTGGCTGTCTTTTCGCCTGCATCATTAAAACGAGCTGCCCGAAAGTGGATGTCGTAGGTTTGCCACACCAATGGAGGAAGTGCCATGTTTACTGCGGGTGGCTTTTGACGATACACGCCTCCGCATTCGTTATGGACACCCTCTAAACCAAAACTATCAAGCACCTGAACTTCATAACGGCGCTGAATGTAGACTCCACTGTTGCCACGTGCCTGTCCTAGTGAATTAGGCATGAAGGGAGTCCGGAATTCGAGATGCAATCGAAAGTCCTTTACCAATTCCTTCGTCAGTACACCTTCCATTAACAGCCCATCGCTGGTGACTTTTGCATCAACCAGGTTGTCGGTATTTTCACCATCGAATAATACTACCGCTTGCTCGGGAGCAGGCATTCCCATCGTCACACTCTGTCGCACAACATGACGCAGCTTTCCAATTTTTTTCCCGGCGTCATTAGTTACATTCGCAACTCCTTCAGCAAGCGTCACGACATAACCTTCTGCCGATAAAGTCGTAACCCCATCGGCTGTCGCACCTTCGAGTACGATTACCTGATCCAGCTTCCCACCTTGGCCAGCTAGACCACCTGGAATCAAGTTGGCAGTGAATTTGCCTTCCCCGCGTGCGATCACCTGAAGTCCACTGGCCGAACGTAAAATTCCGCCGATGCGAACTGCTCCGCGATACTCTCCCTGAACTTGATAATCAGCTCCCGCTTCAGCAATCGTGGTATAAGCAACTCGCTCCTGAGCGTCAGCTGGTAAACCAATAAGAAGAGTGGAGAATACAGATAGCAAACAGGTGATTCTGGACATATTGTTCAATTCCCAAAAATACAAAATAGGCAGAGTGGGCAAAATAAATCAGTTCTTTAGCATGATTACCATACTCGCTGTTGGCAAGGCTCTTAGACCGCTTTCTATCCTGAGCTATCCCAGATTGGGTCTGACGGGACCTGATCATCTCAGACTAGGCACGTTGAGCAATTCAAGCTGGCGGTCTATGGCTTTCAGTGTCACCCCGGTCAAGAGCAAGCCTGTGGAGTTGATTTCGATCGACGCTTACTTCCATGCAAATGGCTGTTCGGTCAGAACTTCATACGCTTCGATATACTTGGCACGCGTCTTGGTAATGATGTCTTCAGGTAATTGAGGAGCAGGGCTATTTTTGTCCCAATCTGTAGTTTCCAACCAGTCACGCACGAATTGTTTGTCATAGGACTTAGGAGACTCACCCACCTGATAGGTGTCCGCTGGCCAGAATCGCGAGCTATCCGGAGTCATCACTTCATCGATCAGGATTAACTCGCCCTGATACCATCCCCATTCAAACTTAGTATCTGCGATGATGACGCCCTTGGTCCGAGCGTACTCGGCTCCCCGTTTATAGATTTCCACACTTCGGTCACGTAATTCCGCCGCTACGTCAGCACCAACGATTTCTTCCATCCGAGCAAAAGGAATGTTTACATCATGCCCTGATTCTTCTTTCGTCGCGGGAGTAAAGATAGGCGTCTCAAGCTGAGAAGCCTGCTGCAGGCCATCTGGAAGCGTAATACCACAGACCGTCCCTTCAGCTTGGTATTCCTTCCATCCCGAACCCGCCAGATATCCGCGAACGACACATTCAATCGGCACGACGTCACATTTCTTGACCACCATGCTGCGGCCTTCCAAGGCCTCCAAATCCGTGTCTTCCGGAAGATCCATAGAACTTAAATCCATGGTCAATAGATGATTAGGAATATCCAGCTTGCCAAACCAGAACTCACTGATTTTCGTCAGTACGCGGCCCTTGTCTGGAATCGCCGATGGCAGCACCCAATCGAAAGCACTGATCCGATCCGAGCTTATCATTAACAAGGAATCTTCGAGGTCGTAGACGTCCCGAACTTTACCTCGTTTGGGAATGAGACCTGAGATGTTGGTTTCCAATACCGGTTCGCTCACAATGTCATTTCCTTTCGACACCTATCTTCCGTGATTTGTTCAGCGTGCCAACCCAGACAGAATCGCAACACGCCCTGAATGGAGCCGAGTATACCAAAGCCGGATTGGCGACAAAAGTATCTTAAGCTCTCAAGACAATACCGCCCCAATGGCTAACGAGCTCGTCAGTCAGTACGATTCAATGCCACCAGGCACATGTCGTCGCCCTGAATCGCTCCGGCAGAAAACTCCGTCACCGCCTGAAGGATTCTTTCACCTCGTTCTGTCGCCGTATCCTGATGTTGTTTGACCAACTCGCCAATCGCTTCAATTCCAAACAACTCATCCTGCCCGTTGTCCTGTTCATTCAGGCCATCGGTATACATAGTCAGCGACTCGCCTGCGGCTAACTGAAAACTGTAACTTTGATATTCGACATCCTCCATGATCCCGATCGGCAGGTCGGCAAAGTCCTCACCCACCAAGTCGACTGTACCATCGGTTTTTCGATGGAACGGTGCCATATGTCCAGCATTGACGAGCGTAATCTCATGAGTTTCCGGATTGATCATGACCAGCAGGAAGGTAACGAACCGATCTAAAGCCATCCCGGTCATCCGGTTATTCAAATTGATAATCGCCTGAGCAACATCTTCCGTCCCAGCTAGGCAGAATCTGGTTTCAGCGGACAACTTTGCCATTAACATGGCTGCTGCAACTCCGTGTCCCACGACATCGGCCACGATAATGGCCAAATTGCCATTATTCATTTCGAGGTAATCGTAATAGTCACCACCGATGAAGTTAGCCGCTTTGTAGTAATCATAGAATTCGTACCCGTCCAAATGAGGCCGTTCATTCGGCAAGAACCCCGCTTGGACTTTGGCTGCCAGTTCAAGGTCTTTCTTAATGGCTGCCTGGGCCAGAGCATCGTCATGTAACCGAGCATTATCGATCGCGATACCAGCCTGAGTGGCGACACTCACCAGAACCTCGAGATCTTCTTCATTAAATTGCTTATTGCGTTCCAGCGTGTCTACTTGAAGCACACCGATTGGCTCGCCATCGACGTCAAATAATGGAGCGCACATCATGGAGCGAATTTGAAAGTCGGCGATACTCTGGCTTGCATCAAACTGCTGGTCTGACGCAGCGTCGGCCGACAAAACTGCCTGACGTAAATCGATCACATGATTCACGATGGTCCGACTGATGCGGATGGTCTCTTCACAATCATCACGCCGCGCTTTAGACCAGCGGGGAATCAGGTTACCATCCTCACCCATCAAAGCAATAAAGGCGCGATCTGCCTGCATAAAGACTTTAAACAGTGCATCCAAAACGCTCGGCAAGACATCGTCCAGCCCCAAGGCATTTCCCAATGCTCGAGTAATTTCCAGCAGTGCAGACAATTTCATCTCAGGACTGGCAGCAAGCTGTACATTTCCTTTACTCGTGCCGACCTCTAATTTCGACATGATGGTCGAATGTCCGACGTCGTTCCCGTCAAACAGCACGCTGATCCGCGAGCCATCCAGACTGTCACTCATCCCGCCGGCTAACTCATCATAGAAATTAAAAATGACATCACAGACTGCCACTTTATCACCGTTGCGTAACTGATGAGCTCCTTCGGTGAGCACGATGTCATTGAGATAAGTCTTGTTTCGACTTTTCAGATCTTCCAGTGAATAACTATCACCACTACGAATCACTTTGGCATGTTTCCGGCTAACCGCATAATCCTCGACTTGAATATTACAGTCGGGAGATCGCCCTAGGATCATTTCGTCTTCTGATAATTCGATTCGCTGTCCGGCCAAAGGGCCATTTTTTGCTTTCAGATACGCCATTGTCTGTCTCGGTTGTCGACTCTTAGATTCCCCAGTACTTCTTCGACGCAATCGCACGCGTCACGAGTCATTCGTATCATTATAGGTAACATCACATCTCTGTCACACAAGTAATCCCTCTACATTCACAGGGATTACACATCAACATCCACTTATGCAATCGAGCAATTTAAGTGAACTTGACCAACTCGGCTCGCAGGATAAACTAATAGAACCTTAATTGATGGGCCGTGGTGTAATCGGTAGCACAACAGATTCTGGTTCTGTTTGTCGGGGTTCAAGTCCCTGCGGCCTAGCTTTTTAATCCCACTACCCACTAAAAGGGGGCATTGTGATCATCATCACAATGCCCTTTTTTCTTTCAGGGATTTAGCCTTTAGCAATAGTCTGCTACTTTTTCGGAATGAAATTCAGAGTGTAATATGCCTCTGAATGCAAAAGCGGCAAAGCTTCTGTGCTTCGCAGGCCAGCGGCATGTAATTCATGCACATGACCGCGTTGTAATCCATCAATGACCAATCGCACACTTTTACCATCGTCGCTAACGGTTGCACTTTTAATAACCGGCTCGGTGTGGTCCACCTCAGGGCTTCCATAGCCTGACTGGTAAATGTACGTATAGGTTGTCATTTTGTAGGAGGCTAAATCAGCCGCCGTCTCTTTGTCGACTGGATGGGTAAAGGTTAATTCAAACCCGTCAGGCTTCGCTCGCATCTCGTGAATTTCAAATGGAACCTTTCCATTCCAGTGAATCCGTTCGAGCGCGAAAGGTTTGTTGCCCCGAGAACCCCAACCGCGATTAGTACCTCCCACAAACATCGCTCCGGATGGATCTAAATGAAGTGACAGTGACCCGGAACCAAAGCCCTCGCGAAACGGGAAACAAACCCCTTGATAATGCCCATCGACTTTTTCCATGAACACACGCATGACCGTACTGGCAGATTGATCTCCTACGAACAACTGATTTTCGAACACACCAAATTTACCGCCGGTGGTATCGCATAGGACTCCGCTCGCTGATTTCCCCATCTTGTTATAAGGAAAGAAGACAGCCGTTGGCTCCAGTGTCGGATCTTTGTCAAACTCCGTCATGATACGGCTACCACTTTCCGGTTCGGCAGGTTTTTTCACGGCCCCATCGGTGAGCTCAAACCAGCGATTCCCTCCAGGGTGCCCCATAAATGCTCCCTTTCGAAGCCACTTCAATCCACAGGTACCATTCCAGGGTCCCTGATTATCGGTATAGAACATATCGCCCAGATGATTCGCTCCGATCCCACCAGGCGACCGAATGCCAGAACACGTGGGAGTGACCGTTCCGTCTTTATTGATTCGCAAACACCATCCTCGATAGGGCACGTTACTGTTGAAGGAGCCAGTCAAACAGAGTACCACCCAAGTGTTTCCTTCGTTGTCGACTTTACTTCCAAAGGCGTACTCGTGGTAATCCCCGTTGATTTCCCAACCGTCTGAAACGGTCTGGAATAGGTCGCCTTGATCATCCTGATCGAGATCCACAATCTTGGTGACTTCACAACGTTGCGTCGTAAAGAGCCCACCATCATGAAAAGACAGACCTAGAATTTCGTGTAAACCTGAAGCATAAAGCGAGAAGTCCATCTGTTCTGCTGTCTCAGCCAATGGATTGGTCACGACATAGATATCACCTCGTCGCGATGCCACTGCCAACTTATTATTTGGCATCATTTCAAGGGCACTCGCTTCCAAAACCACTCCTTCAGGAATGGGCAACTGCAAGAGCGGGTAATAATCTTCTTCGGTCGGATTCGGTTGATTCTGCTGAGCCTGAATCTGTTGTGGGGCCTGACTTGTCAAAACCAAACCAACCAGCGTTAAAAAAATCAAACGTGCTTTACTCATCACTTGTTCCATTTACAACGAAATGTTGTCTTTTCTTTCTTATCAATTTTGGATGCTACGATTGGGTTTACCATTCGTACCGGAGTTTCACTTCACCTACGAACTGTCCATTTACGTTACGCAGTTCAACAGGTACAAGCAGCTCTTTCCCACGAATGAACGGTTCCCCCACATCTCCTGCGACCTTAAATTTCCATTCGCCGTCGACGGTAATCACTCCATCGTCACCAATTTCTACTTGTTGGCTTGCCACCAACGGTCGCAAAAACAGATCGAGTTGTTCCTGATCCGATTTGAGTTTGATCGTTCTATCAAGCGCGGGAAATTCACCTCCCTCACTTTCCGGATTAGGGAAATCGGTAACCAGCACATCGTTGAGTTTATAGAAGAATGTCGGTTTGCGTTTTTCGCCCAATTGGTATCCCAAAAATTGATACCCTTGTTTCTTCAATTCGCCTGCAGGCCACGTCGCTTCACGGGACTCCAGACTAGCCAGAGTAGGGGACTGTCCCAGTGTTAACACGTTGTCTCCGAGCGGCGGCTGAAATCCCTGACCTCGCCCTGTCCAGTGTTTACCTGCATCCATGAAGGAACCGTGCCAGAGCAATGCCAGGCCCATTTGATTCGCATCAAAAGCAACATTCGCTCGTTCCGGATAACCCACGCCAATTGCCCGGGGCCCCGCTCCCTGAATAAAGTTGCGGTACATCACCGCTTCGTCGAAGACGTATAACTCGATCTGATTCCCCCCGACGCCTTGTGGTGTCGAAGCTTTATCACCATCCTCCAGATACTTCCAAATCGAGTAGACCTGCTGGTCTACGGTGCCATCGAGCACCTGAGGCAGCAGTACCTGTCCGTTTGGCCAGGCCGTCGGCATTCGCGTCAGCGGACGCATCGCGACGGGATTAATCACATACTGATGGAACCATTCATATTTCAGACGTTTAGTCATCGTCGTCATACTTAACGCCTGCACGCCCGACGCCTTTTGGTTTCCAAACACATGGCACTTTACGCAGGAGTACCCTTTTGAGCCGACAAGTCGGCGTCCCGAGACTTTCAACTTTTTCTCTGAGAAGACATCCTGAGCATGGTCAACCGGTTTCAATTCATCCACTTGCTCAAACAGCTCCGGTAGATGAGCGACCTGTTCATTTCCAAATTTAGGCATGCGAGTCAGCATATAAGGACGCACTTTTGTCCCATTGCCGAGAACGTCCTTCAACCACGATTGCTGAAGCTTGACACCAGTATCTCCAAGTGGAGGAGGAATTCGGGCTTCATCTCCCATCTCTTTTTGCGTCGTGATAAAGAAATCTTTTCTGGCATCCACTACGCCACCTAATTCACCACGTTGGTGACATGTATAACAATTCATCGTGACAAACGTTCGGTGAATCTTCGCGGACATCTCCGGCTGATATTCCACTTCTTCCAAATAGGCGATCGCTTTGCGGATATCGGCCTGTTGTTTCTGAGACAAGGCGTAGTGAGGACTTCCTGCTGCTTTGGTCAAACACCCTTGTTTACCAATAAGATTCTCCAGTCCTTGATATTGTTTTGTCGAAGCCAACAGCTGGTCATCTTGCTTTAACTGATGGCAGTCAGCACACCCGAGCGAAGTAAAATGCTTCGCCCCAGCTGCCGCC
>CALKCC010000297.1 GCA_938082855.1 uncultured Pirellulaceae bacterium
CATCAGGTGACAGTGACTCATTCGTCATTGGTGATGAGCCGACTACGGATCAGTTTGAGCCCAGTAACCCAACGGGAGAATTTTCCATTGGAGATCAGACAGCTCCGGTCGCCCCGGCGTTTGATGACGAGCAATCTGGAGAGTTCCAAATAACCGACGAATCATCCACTGTGCCTGAACAACCACTGCCGTTGCCCGAACCCGCAGTAGAGAGCGAGGGGACTTTTTCGGTTACAGATGCGCCGGTTGATTTGGGAGTGGAGACGGCCGAGCAGCCTCTGATCCCTACGGAGTTAACGGATAACACGCCGGGACAGTTGAGCCTGACCAACGAACCTAATCTGGCTCCCTTACCCTTACCACAGAATGATGTGGCTACAGACTCAGGATTCGACTTGGAGGGAAGCGACAGGGAGTTCCCTGCTTTGACCGCTCAGCCTGGCAGCCTCCAACTTGAAGGCCAGCAAACTCCAACATTGACAGTAGAGAAAGTTGCTCCAGCCGAAGTACAAGTAAACCGATCCGCAGTGTTCACAACCAAAATTAAGAACACAGGAAAGGTCTCTGCTCATGGCATTCGTGTGACCGACTTTGTACCAAAAGGCTCGCGATTAGAAAGTGCTCATCCTGAGTTTATCCAAGCCAGTGACGGCTCGATTCAATGGGCGTTAGGAACCTTGGAACCAGGCGATGAAACGACTGTATCGATGAAAGTCGTTCCCTTGGCGGAAGGGGAAATCGGTAGTGTTGCTCGTGTGTCTTTCGAAGCATTGGCTTCGGTTCGCACAGTAAGTACACGCCCTCAGCTTTCCATTACTCAGACGACACCCGAAAAAGTGCTGATCGGTCAGAGTGTTTTGGTAAATGTGACAGTTTCGAATCCGGGAAGTGGTGATGCGACCGGAGTGGTTTTGGAAGCGGATATCCCTCCGGAATTATCTCATGTTGCAGGCAATGAACTTGAGTATCCGGTTGGGACCCTGCGTCCTGGACAGCAGAAGCAAGTGGCATTGCGACTCACGGCGAAAGCGGCCGGGGTTGTGTTTAATACACTGACGGTTCGAGGTAATGGGCAGATGGAAGATCGTAGTGTTCAGCAAATCGAAGTGATCGCTCCGGGTGTCCAGGTGGGGCTGCGAGGTCCCAAAGTTAGATATCTAGATCGCGAGGCAACCTACGCAGTGGATGTTGCCAATCCAGGGACGGCTTCCGCTCAAAATGTGAACTTGGTTGCCTTCCTCTCGAAAGGGCTTAAATTCGTTTCGACGGATCATTTCGGAGAATATGACGCCCGCGAACATGCCGTGTACTGGAAGCTTGAAGAGCTGCCTCCAAATGTACGCGACTCTGTCAAGCTAACGGCTGTGGCGGTCGAGCCGGGCGAGCAGAAGATTGTGTTGGAAGGGAAAGCGGACTTAGGAGTAAAGGATAGTTTTGATCACATTGTCCGAGTGGAATCTGTGCCAGAATTAGAATTTAGTGTGAAGGATACAGCAGACCCAATCGAAGTTGGCAGTGATACGACATATGAGATTCGAGTCGTTAATCGAGGAACCCGTACTGCCACCGGTGTGCAGATTTATGCAGCCTTTCCAACGGCGTTACGAGCGGTCCAAGGAGGGGGACCAAGCGACTTGAGAATTGAAGGGCAAAATGCACTCTTTGCACCTTTGGATCGGCTACCTCCGAATCAGGAAGCGGTCTTCCGAGTTAAGGCTAAGGCACTCGACTCGGGTGACAATGTCATTAAAGTGCAAATGCTCTCAGATGACGTTAATGTTCCTGTCACCAAAGAAGAAAGCACTCGCATCTACTCCGACAATTAATAGGTGCCACCCACTCCCTCCCAGCCTCAAAACCTCCAAAATGACCCAATAAGTGCCACCCACTCGATCGGCCAATTCATCGTCGAGTGGGTGGCACTTATTTGATTTGAGTCCATTATTTTCGGAGTGCCCAAACATCTTTCGAAGGATGATACAATCAGAGCATCAATTTTACGGATCACCCTGAGCTGTAGATCATGCGAATTAGACGAACCTTCCTCCCTCTATTAGCACTCTTTATCTGCCTGTCACCAGGCTTGGTTGTCGAGGCCGCCTATGAGTCCTTTTTGGGTGTCACTCGGCAAGGCAATGGCATTGCTGTGACAGCGCCGGTGGACTTCTTTGATGTTCAAAATACCTCCACTCGAATTCTTGTCGTCGGTGGAGTGTTCGGCGATGAGACAGTTAAAGATGCGGCAAAATTGGCTCGGCAACTCGCCGGTGGAGAAGACTTCTTGCTCGCCGTCTGTCCGGATCTCTACCCCGATCAAACTGGTGCAAAAGAGGTGACATCCGCTGACACAAAGTCATTCTATCGATCGCAATCCAACCCTGAATATCAATACTTAATTGGTTGGTCTGCATACCACTTGGTCGATACGATTGTGCTCCTCGACTCTGCCTCAACACAGGGAATCGTATTGAATGAATCGGCCCAAAGGCGAAAGTACCGACTACCTGTTCAAGACAATCCTGCCACCGAGCAGACCAACTTTCTGAATTCCATTACGGAAGGAAGCAAGCACTTTGGAGTTCCCTTGGAAGCGATTTCACTCGCTTATAACAACGAGTTGGAATTTGCCGCGGAGTCCATTAAGGGTGCAGCCCAAACTAAGGGGAAAAGTGCGACTCGTCAAAGCTTTGAACAGAAAGCCATGGATGCCAAGGGAGCCATTGAACAGTTGCTGGATGTCTATGGCCGAAAGATGGATAGCATTTCTTACATCCCCGCTCTAGCAGTCATGTCGCAGATTACCTGCCACCACCTCGAATTTGAAAATGCACTTGATGGTGACGAGACGAGAAAGGTAGTTGAGCCACTATTGAAAAAGCCCCTTCCTAAAAGTGGTTCGGGCATTGCAGGAAATTTGGTATTCGTAACTCATCTGATGTACCCCCTTTATCCGGTGGAGTATCAGCAAGCATGTCGTGAAAGAATATGGGACGTAGCAGGATTGTACGACTCCAATCCAACTGAATACGACGGGATTCGAATGATGCCCTTTCACTCGGAAATGAGTGATGCGGTGTTTATGGGAGGTCCGTTACTGTCTCTGGCAGGTAGCCTAGGGAAGTCACAGTACTTTAACGCATGTCTCTCACATCTCCAGGCCTGTGCTGCCATGAACCAACTGGAGAACGGATTGTATCGACATTCTCCGTTAGATCAGGCCGCCTGGGGACGAGGTAATGGTTTTGCTGCACTAGGGGCAGCCATGAGTTTAGTGCAGGTTCCACACAATACAAAAGGATGGGAACAGAGTAAGGCTAGCTTTGTAAAACACATAGAAGCATTAGTAAAGCATCAGGGAATTACAGGGAGCTGGCATCAGGTTGTTGATCACCCAGAGAGCTATCCAGAGTTTACATCTACCTGCATGATTGCGGCGGCGATCAAAATCGGTGTGAACGGAGGGATCCTCGATGCGTCCGATTATTATCAAGTCCTGGAAAAAGCTGAACTGGCAACCTTACGGAGGATCGCGGCTGATGGCTCTATCAACAATGTTTGTACAGGTACAGGGAAGCAGAAAGACCTTCGGGCCTATCTAGATCGTGAAGCTTTACAATCCCGCAATGATCGAGCCGGAGCTATGGCCCTGGTGTTTTTGACTCTTCAATATCAAGAGAGATTGTTTCAACGAAATGAAAAGTAAACATTGGGTATCAACCCTGAGTGGACTTAGCATCGCATTACTTACTTTATCAGTCGTCGAGGCTGCTGACGGGACACCACCGATCATTCCCGGATTAACTCGAACTGCTGATGGAGATTATGCCGGTCAGCCAGGAAACGCTCTTTTAACAGAACTAAGCTGTACGGCTTGCCATGCTCCGGTGCTCAATGAAACCTTGCAGCCCAAGAAGGGGCCGGTTTTGACAGGTTTGTTTCATCGAATTCAACCCGCATGGGCTACCGCCTTTATCTCAGATCCTCATCAAGTAAAACCGGGCACGACGATGCCTGATGTTCTTGGGAAATTACCTGAATCGCAAAGAGTACAGGTTGCTCGTGAACTCGTGGCATTCCTGCAGTCTTCCCGTAAACCAGTTTATGCTCCGATTAAAGAAGATAAGAATGGTGACCCGGGTGCGAGCAATGCAGAGCGTGGGTATGAATTATTCCATACGGTCGGATGCGTCGCCTGTCACGCCCCGGATGCTTCAGAGAAATTTCATCAACTTAAGAAAGAGGATTTTGAAGACAACGGTCTGGTAGGGGTTGGCCCCGTACTTTCCGAGTGGGCAGATTCAGTGCCTTTACCAGAGTTATTCGAGAAATACTCCCATGATTCCCTAACCAAGTTTCTGCTTAATCCGAGCCACAGTCGGCCATCGGGGCGGATGCCGAGTTTGAAGTTGAACGTTGTGGAAGCAGCCGACGTTGCCCATTATTTGTTACGAGAGAAGACAGTTCAAACGCGGCCTTCAGAAGCCATTCCGGCTCCCGAGTTAGTTGAAAAGGGAAAGGTCCATTTCGTTCAGTTCGGCTGTATCGAGTGTCATCAGCATGATTCGGATTTTAGTCAGATTGACCGCCCAGCCTATGAACGTCTTGTGCCTGAGCGTTTTGACGGAGGGTGTCTCGACGCTCAACCTGCACGCCGACCGGTGGAATATCATCTGACTGACGCGCAACGCCAGTTGATACAAAGTGCCATCACAGCACAAGCTCCTGAAACGAGTGAACAATTCCTGCACCGTAAGCTGGTTACTGGAAACTGCTATGCTTGCCATCAGCGAATCTGGTCAGATCAGGAATCGGTCGGCGGTGTTGGCGCACGGCGTTTTTCTTATTTTGAAACGGTGGGCCATGTGGATTTTGGAGATGAAGGCAAGATTCCACCTCCTCTATCCGGAGTCGGGAATAAATTAGTCTCCACTGCTCTGGCCGATGTATTGGCCGGAAAACGTGATATCCGTCCTCACATGCAGGCTCGGATGCCTCTGTTTGGTGCACCGGTGACTGAGCATCTCCCGTCAGTCTTTAGTGCGGTGGATGATGCGAAAAAGACTCAACCAGTGTTGGAGGCCAATATTCCAGAGAAGGATCTCATTGAAGCCGGTCGGCAGTTGGTGGATAAGGGGTGTGTGCAATGTCATGCTATCCAGGGAAAACGTATGACAGGCGTCGTTGGAGTCGAGATGGCGAACCCTATTTCTCGATTGCAGCCTGAATGGTTTAAGGAATTCCTGCTCAATCCAAATAGCAAACGTCCCCGGACTCGGATGCCCAATTTCTTTCCTCAGGGTAACGCCTCGGTACCTCAGATTCTCGATGGTAATGTGGAACACCAAGTCACAGCAATTTGGACTTATCTGAACCACAGTGATAAGGCAGAGTTACCTGATAAGTTATTGGCGGATGAGCAACAGGGGTTTGAGCTTGAGCCGAACGAGTCCCCCATCCGTTTGCGAACATTTATGCAAAACGTCGGGACCCGCGCCTTTGCTGTTGGGTTTCCGGAACGAGTTCATTACGCCTTTGATCTGCGGGAATTGAGACTAGCTTTGGCCTGGAAAGGGCGATTTCTCGATGCACATGGAACCTGGTTCGATCGCTTTATCCCATTCGCTTCTCCTTTAGGAGACCAGCAAATCACTCTAACGCAGGGTGTTGCATTAGCCCAAGTTGATGACGCCAGTGACACGTGGCCTGATTCCGCAGAAGCCGCGGGAATTCGGTACCTGGGATACCGATTGGCAAAGCCCCCCAACACAGTTCCCACGATTCGGTATGGTAATCAACAGATCAAGGTTGCGGATACTTTGACACCCACCGAGACAGGGCTATTGCGTCGGATGGAGATATCACAGGCTCCAAGCGACGCCAAATGGGCAGTCTTACTCGCTTCCATAAACACGTCAGTTAAACGTGAGGGTACGATGGTCCATGTCGATGATAAATTGAGTATCCAGATTAAGTCGGGCCATGAAGTGGTCGTCAAGGATGGGCATATCTTGTTATTGCTTAAGTCAGGGGATCAGAAGGTGGAGGTAAGCTACCAATGGTAAAGACTTGGTTATCACTTTTCTTGGTCGGAGTTTTTTCGTTGCCTGTCTTTGGACAACGACGTGAAAACGATTATTACCAATTGCAAACTCTGGTCAGCGCTCAGGCTAAGACACATTCACGCGATAAGCGTTGGAGGCCGGATACGAATGAAGTCGTACTTGAAGTTACAGGGCTGACTTCACTCGAAGATGGTCGGTTAGCAGTGGCAATTCGCAAGGGTGAAATTTGGATTCTGTCGAATCTCGAAGGTGACCCCAAGAACATAGAGTATTCACTTTTCGCCGACGCCTTACACGACCCGATGGGGTTGGTCTATAAAGACGGCACTTTTTACACGGCGCAACGTGCGGAATTGACCGCCATCCGTGATACCGACGGCGATGGCTATGCAGATGAATACGAAAATGTTGCTGCGGGATGGGGTGTGACAGGTAACTACCATGAATACACCTACGGACCTAAGCTGGATCATCAAGGTAACTTCTGGGTCACGCTAAATATGGGGATGGGAGACCACGCATACAATGGAGACGACCTCTGGCGTGGTTGGGGAGTGAAGATTGATCAGCAAGGAAAACTCACTCCGGTATGTTCGGGTATGCGTTCGCCAAGTGGCTTTGGAGCCAATCAGCACGGAGACATGTTTTTTACCGATCAACAGGGAAACTGGATTGCCACCTGTTCGCTTCATCACATGCGAGAGGAGTCATTCTTCGGACACCCTTGGGGTTTGAGAAGCCCGCATTCTGACAAATTTCCAACGTCTCAGGAAGTGGATAAGCTATCGGCAGGAGTACCCTGGCCGGCGGCGATACCACGAGTGAAGAATCTAAAGCCACCTGCCGTTTGGTTTCCCTATAAGAAGGTTGGTCAAAGCGCCACAGACGTTGTGCTGGACAATACCGGCGGGAAATTTGGGCCCTTTGCGGGGCAGTTATTCATCGGTGAATTTCGACTCTCCGAAATCAATCGAGTCTTTCTGGAAAAGGTGGGCGGGGAATATCAGGGAGCTTGTTTTCGGTTTCGCAGTGGTTTCGAGTCAGCTGTCGTGCGAATGGAT
>CALKCC010000298.1 GCA_938082855.1 uncultured Pirellulaceae bacterium
GCATGCTAGTTTGCCGTCAATCCAAACGCCCCCGCATCCTGCAGCTACCGCCTGTACGCCAGGATTCCCGCAAACGCCAAATCGCGTAGATAAGATAAAGCCTTTCTTGGATGATGAGAAATGCTTGGCTCGAATTTGCTCCATGTCAAACGTAATGAACTTGTTCGCATGACAGCCGAAGCCAGGGCTAGGTTGGTTAGGGCCACCGTCACCGATTAACCATAAATTCCCTCCTCGCCCATGCGTGTCGGATCCCCATTCACCGGCCGTACTATCCCCCGCGACATACTTGGAGAAATCAACGACTATGGAGGTGTCTTTCTCTCGAACAACCGGGCATTCTGCGGATTGCCTGAGGCTAATCTTTCCTATTAGCTCGACGGTACCCTCGTTGGTATAGCCAGCCTGAGTATCAAACTCTCCAGTAGGAAACATGCCAGGTTTAAGCACGTCCGTACTTAAACTGACTTGTCGTAGTTTTTTTAACTGACTCCAGTCGAGATTGTAGTCGTCCGACTCTTCGAGAGTTTCCGGTGCAATTCGTGATATCTTTTGACGCTTGGCATAGCGTCGATCATCCTTCATGGCGATGGCCACTTGAGCACCAATGCTGGGCCAATCTTGGCGGGATGGTAGCACCGGAGCGGCTACTCCACCACCTACCTCTGACGGTGAGTGTCCCGTGATATTCCAGTACGCGGCTTTGCGGTGATCACCCGCGGTATGGTGGACACTACGTATCACTGTCATTTCATGCAGCATCTGAGACATTTTGGGAAGGTGCTCACAAACCTTCGTGCCGGGAATACTGGTGGAAATGCGGCTAAAGGGGCCTCGGATTTCCGACCCTGCTTCAGGCTTCATGTCGAAAGTGTCAATGTGACTCATTCCACCCCACGTAAACATCACAATGACATTACGTGCCTTCCCAAAGGAGCTAGGAGCATTAGCATTGGCTGCCTGTGCCCGCGGCGCAAAATAACCCATTCCGCTCACGCCGGAAACGGTGAGCCCGGATAGGCCAAGTTGCAGGAATTGTCGTCGGCTACTCATGAGTTTTACGCAGCGATCCGTTTATTAGTCTTTCAAGAGAGTAGCAAGTTTCGCCTCAATGGACTCGGCCCAAATCTTGTACCCGGCAGGACTCAGATGAAGCAGGTCAGGCATGATGTCTCGCGGCAGTGTTAGGTCATCCTTGAGAAAACTCGGTCCGATATCTAGGTAGTGTACATGCTTTCCATCGTCCAGTTTAGAGACCAGCTCGTTGGCGCCTTCATTTACTTTGCGTCGGCCATCGTCCTTCGTGGCTCCTCGGGGAAAGACTGCTAGTAGCAGGACCTTGGTATTGGGGGATTTAGTGCGAATCTGTTTCACGATTTTGGTGATGCCATCAGCTATCTCCTGAGACGAATTCGCTCCGGAATTATTCGTGCCAATCATAATGACAGCCGCTTTAGGTGTGATGTCCTTGAAATTCCCATTGTCTAACCGCCAGATGACATGCTGTGTTCGGTCGCCACTGATGCCTAGGTTGACCGCATTTCTTTCTCCGTAAAACTCCTGCCAAATCGACTTTCCGGCGCCTTCCCAGCCTTGGGTGATCGAGTCTCCGATAAACACCAAATCAACATTGCCCTGAGCAACTCGTTTGTTGAAACGCTCATGCCGCGTCATCCAACCACCAGTTCTTGGTACGGGTTTAAGAGCGGAATGCTCTTCAGCCTGTGCAAATGAAGTAGGAAGAGAGAAAGTGATTAAGCCAAGTAATGCGAGTGAGAGTTTCATGGGAGGGTCCCGAGGGAGTAATGTTCTTACGATGGGGTAACTAATTGGAGGTTTTATCGTTTGCCGCTTAAGTGCGAGGGCAATCCGCGTACGGTTATTTGTCGATCTCGAAAACAACCTCGACGGAAGTGACGACCGTGTGATCCGGTTTGCTATCAAGTGGGCCGGTCGCCTCTAGTACAACCGAGTACTTTCCGGCTGGTAAGTTGTTGGGAATGGTGAATGGGTGTTCGAGTTTGCGCTGGCCCTTTTTAAATTCAAGTCCGCGAAAAAGCTCGGCCACGGTGGAATTGTCACTCGATGCAGTCACCGTCATGGCATTGAGCATATTGCTAGTTCGTTGCATATCCAGTTTTAGAATTTTCTTCTGTCCAGGCATGCCGCGGAGCTTTCCGCTTTGGTCGTACAGTTTGGTCACGGTCGGCATGGTCCGAATCATGTTTCGTTTCTCACTGACAACCATGACATGTTGCTCGGTCCCATGAGAATCGACAAACTTGGCGTAGGCTTGAGTATAGAGTTGTGATTGACTTTGGATGTTAATGTGCATCGTTTCTGGAAGGTAGATCGGCATCATGAATACTGAAGACTCGGGTTCGATCACGGTAGTCAAGAATTGTATGCCGTCCATGTCTCGATTTTGTCTGTCACACGTTTGGATGGTTACCGGAGCTTGGAAATCGTCCAGACGTTCGAGGGTCATTTGATACGGGTAGATCGTGCCTCGATGAGCATATTGGTATGCCTCCTCGCAATAAAGGCGAAAGACTGGTTTGTGCGCGACAGTCAGCGCGATAAATTCGCGATAAGGTGATTCGACGGCCTGCTGAAAACTATCGACTCCTCGGTGCATGGCTAGCAACGCTCGGGAAACCACTTGCTCGTTGATCGTAGCTTCGCCAGAAATCCGGATTTCATGCCGAGTACTAGGCTCGTCTTCAGGTAATGTGAGTTTTAGTTTTGTGTCTTGCTTGCCTTCTGCAATGAGGTTGTTTTCGATGACGACACCTTCAGGAATGCCGGAAATGGAGAGAGCCACTTCACCACGAAATCCGCCTTGGCGATTGAGTGTGATCGGTATTTCAATAGACTGCCCCTGAACGACAGTCACACAGTCGCGGGAGGCGGTGAGGGAGAAGTCAGGGGTCGAAGCTGATACTTCCAGTTGATAGGATCCCAAGCGGTGATCGGACTTTACTCCGCCTAACGATTGAACTTCGATGGAGTAGGTACCTGGGGCCGGATTGGCCATGTGATGAAAAGCTTTGACACTATGGCTAGTCGGATTCAATTTCGTTTTAACCAGCGTTTTCCCTTCTGAATCGCGAATGGTAACGATGACCAGTGATGTGGCACTGGTTTGTGCCGGTGCATGAACTCGAATATCGACGGGTGTCTTATCTTTAATCTCTAGGGTAAATGTATCACTCGAAAATGGTGCGAGGACTCCGTTTGCGGTCTGGCCTGTCAGGATGTCTACCTCAGGCTTTTGACGATGCGTCAATGTTGTAATAACCTGAGCATCTGGCGGAAGAACTCGTAAAGGTGGGCGATTCGACAATCCGTCAACATCGACGGTCGTATAATCTCCAGGCACTCCGTTAAGAGTGAGTTCGCGTTCTATTTCGAGTTGCCCCCCTGCCCCATCCATGGCCAGGAATCGAAACTTTGTTGGTTGGCCCGCTGGAGCGCCGATCGGATAGGTATAAGGTGCCACGGGGTCGTACGTTAGGTTCATCCGATAAACATGCGATGGGGAACCGTGGAATGATACGTTGCCCAGTTGGATGGTGTAGGTACCGGCCTCGGAAGCCTTAAAGGCAAATAGAGGATCGTCGCCGATCGAATCTTCCTGAAAGATCTGTGGCTTACCAGAAGCATCGAAGATGGCGATGGTTGGTTCGAGTTTTGAACCGAGACGTCGGGCCAAGACTTCACCATAGATGACCTGGCCAGATTGCAATTCCACCTGATAGTAATCCAAATCGCGTTCACCGTGAATCTGCCCGTTTACAGTGACCGGAAGCGTGGTCGGGTGAGCCTTCGCGAGTGTCGAATTTGGTTCCTGTTCAATAAACTCAGGTAAATCGCCGACGATGAATGGGAGCGATCCGCTACTACCTCCTGAGGCACAGAAGGTATCCCAGCTGGCAACGCCGAGCGGAGCATCTGGCGATACACTAACTTCAGCTGCCCACTGACGCGGGTAGTTAATCGGAATTTCGGTGGGGATTCGGCGAGGTGATGGCTGACCAACGTCAAAAACTTCCTGGCTCAGTACGCTATCGCCACGAACACCATTTCCACGTATGTAGAAGTTAGTGTTAGGCGGACTTTGTTCCAAGCCGACATGGACGGCTACGGTTGTGCCTCGTTGCGCCCCGGCGGGGAATAAATGAACGCTGTCAGGAGTCTTGGCAGGAACCGGTTGAGCGAGGCACACTTCAGCAAACAATAAAGTGCAGAGTGCGAGCGTTAGGGCTGACGTGATCGAATTCGATAGTGACTTCACAGTGGTGCTCCGCTATTTCTTGTCTGCTGTGCTAGCCATTTTAGAAGTTGTATTTTAGGCGAATAATTCACGGACAACATTTCCGCCGTCTGCTGTTGGTACGGGGCGACCAAGTGGTGTGTGAAGAACCTTTTTGTGGTCGATTCCAAGGCCGTAAAGGATCGTGGCGACCATGTCTTCAGGAGTAATTGGACGATCGGTTACCTCGGCACCCTGTTTGTCGGTTTGCCCAATGACCTGACCACCTTGAACACCACCTCCGGCCATTACGATCGAGAACGCATTCGGCCAGTGATCTCTACCAGCTAATGGATTGATTCTGGGAGTACGCCCAAATTCCGTTGTAACGACGACGAGCGTCTTTTCCAGCATCCCGCGCTGCTCAAGGTCGTTGAGTAAGGCCGGAATTGCCTGGTCAAATGCGGGGCACAATAATTCCTTGAGGCTGTAGGTGTTTTTGCGATGGGTATCCCAGTGCCCGTTTTCGACAGCCACAAAACGACTGCCGGCTTCGACCATGCGGCGTGCTAGTAAACAACATTGGCCGATGCTAGTCATTCCATACGATTCACGTAATGGCTCTGGCTCCTTGCTAATGTCAAACGCTTCTCTCGCCTCTTTAGATGACATTAACCCGAAGGCTTTTTCGTAGAAGGTGTCGAAGGACTTTACTTGTTTCCCAACTTTGTCCAGGTCATCTTCAAGTTGATTAATTTGGCGTAACGCCATTTGGCGTAACTCACCCCGACGTGTCGCTACGTTGGTAGGTAATGAAATGTCGCGAACTGAAAAATCCGGGGCGGCAGGATCCGAGTCAATCACAAATGGTCCGTGGGCAGGGCCGAGGAATGACGGGCCACCACTGTTCAGGAAATTGGGCAATGAGATATACGGAGGCAGGACGCCAGGGGCTCCCATGTGGGATACCATGCTTCCGATGCTTGGGTGCTGGTTGTTATTCTGATTGCCATTGAAATCCCCAGCTCCGGCTTTCTTGCCAGACATCATTACGTGGAATCCGCGACCGTGGTCGCTGTCGTCGTGAGTCATGCTGCGCAGAATGGCCATCTTATCCATGACCGTCGAGCATTGAGGAATGACATCAGAAATCTGAATGCCAGGAACATTCGTACTGATTTTGTGGAAGTCCCCTCGAATTTCGGATGGTGCTTCCGGCTTTAAGTCCCACATGTCCTGATGGGGCATCCCACCAACAATGAACAGGAAGATGCAGTTGATATCGCTACGACTGGAATCGTCGGAACCGTATAGGTGTTGCATTCGCATGATGTCAGCCATGCCAAGTCCGGCAATCGAACCCATTCGAATGAAATCACGCCGATTTGACCTTTTACTTTGCATCATATCAATGCCTTACAGAACACTTAAAAACACTTGCTTTATTATATTTAATCGGCAAGTCAACGTCTTTATCAATCTTGTTTTAGTACGCTTTACTTCACGAATAAGAAGTCGTAGGAATTCATCATGACCCAAACGAAGTCCTCAATCGCCTGCCGTCGGTCCGTGTTATTCAACAGTTGCTGGCCAATTCGAGCTTCCTTTTGAGTTGCCGGTCGCCCAACCGTTCGTAAACAAATTTCCTGGATCAGCTGGTCGGTTGTCAGAGAAGAGGATGCCAAGCTGGTGAGCACTCCGTCACGTGACTGTATCTTTAACTCGATCTCCGGCGCGTTAAGTAAATGCAAAGCTTGTGCCATGGTTGGGTCTCCACTACTGCCACAGGCACAAGGAGATTCCCGTAGACTACGGCCGAATGTGTCGAGAAAATAGGATGGCAATTGATTGTCCCACAGTTCAATTGCCCGAGTGCCGTAAGGATGCCCGGCATATTGCTCTGGCACACCAGTGACCTGACAAATTGCATCCAGCATGACTTCTGCAGGTAGCCTGCGAATTAGGTAGTGACTATAGGCCTGGTCGTCTGTTTGATTGGAGTCGGTAGGAATACTCGAGAGTTGAAATGTATGGCTGTTAAGAATTTCTCGCATTAGATTCCGTAAGTCAAACTCGTTGTCGACCAATACGGTAGTCAGATGTGCCAGGAGCTCAGGGTTTGTAGGCGGATTCGTTTCGCGGAAGTCGTCTTCCGGTTCGACCAGCCCACGTCCCATTAGATGCTTCCAGATTCGATTGGAGACCAGACGAGAGAAGAAGGGGTTGTCGCTAGACGTGACCCAGCGACCCAACTCTGGTCGAGGGTCGGTGGTGTTATCGGCAGCAGACGCCATTCCAGCCAAAGGACGAGTGTCCACGGGTTGATTAATGACTGGTATGGAAATCGATTTGTGTCCCGGGTGGTAAACCAACTCACGATTGTCATCAAGCTTGTCTCGTTTCATCCCATTGAAGTAGCCAGCAAGACCATAGAAATCTGCCTGGCCCCATTTCTCAAATGGATGATGATGGCACTGGGCACAGTCCATGCGGACGCCCAGAAATGCCTGGCTAATAGTTTTCGTGGCATCCTCAGGAGTACGTTGACTGCGGTAGAAATTGGCTGGGCCGACGTTGCCCGTATTGCCAGTTGCCACGATGATGTCATACACCCATTGGTTATATGGTCGATTCTCATGGATTTGCTGACGAATCCATTTGTAAAACGTATAGGCGCTACGTCCACCAATGGTCGCCGAGTTCACCATCATGATGTCGGACCAGCGTTGGGTCCAGTAATTGGTGAAGTCCTCTGACGCTAAGGCCTCCTCAATCGCCTCTCGGCGTTTATCAGGAGAGTCGTTCTGCAGGAATGCTCGAGTTTGTTCCGCTGTTGGAATCGTTCCTGTTGTCTTAATTAAAAGCCTGCGGAGAAACGTGGCGTCGTCGCATAGTTCCGACGGGCTGATTCGCAGTTGTTTCCATTTGTTCCAGGTCAAGTCGTCAATGCGGTTTTGACTGGTGAACCAATCAGGTCTTACTGGTTCCGGTACATTCGGTTGTGGAACGACCACTCTGGCAACGTCCACCTTGCCCATGTAATTAATTGTGATTGCTGCTTCGCCGGCAAGTTTTCCCGTTTCAATTACGCCTTGAGAGTTGCAGTCCGCGATAACCTCCATGTTGGTACTGTAGGCCGCCGCTCGGGTGACGTCGCGTTGACTCCCGTCTGAGTAGGTCGCAATGACGCGAAGTTGTTGCAGCGACCGAGGAGTCATGCTTCGAAGGTCAGGAGTCACCTGAATGCTTTGAACGGTTGGAGTTTCATCCTCTCCCCACGGCATACCTTGCTTAAGCCATTCCCGCAGCAATTCGGCGTCCTGGGAATCTGGCTTCATGCGTTCCCCTCCACCATGGGCCACGAGCCCTGTTCCTTTCGAATAGATCAGGCTCTGTTCGATCGCACCGGGGAACACTCGTCGACCGCGCCCCTGACGCGTCAACGCTTCATAGTCAGTGGCTGGATCAAATCCAAAGACACTAAGCTGGAACCCGTTTTGCCCCCCCTGACGACCATGGCAACCACCTCCGTTACAGTTCAGCTTGGTCAGTAGCGGAATGATATCCACCTCGAAATTGACGGGGGGATAATTGGCGTAGCCTTGTACATGTACGGGAATCAATTCAATAAAATTGTCGATTCGAACTTGTAACTGTGTTTGCCCCTCGGTTTGCCCGAGGACAAGAGAATTGGATAGCGATGCGATAGATGAATCTGCGATCGAAAGTTCAGCCGAGTTCGTAAGGTCAACCTCGTCACCATTGGAAGTGACTCCGGTGATCAGAATCTGAGATTGTCGATTGCGTCCGTTAATCTCGATTGACGAAGGTTCGATTACAATCGATTTGTAATCGTCCGCGTATGCCTGTGTCGTTAGGAACAGACCTAGGAGCAACAATGTTAATGTACGTATGGAAACCATAAGAAACATTATACATTTAACCACTTAGACATTTAACCATTTAACCAGTTGGCCAGTTGGACAATTAGACAATTAAACAGTTAGACAATTGGCCCGACTACGACGGGTAAACTCGTGAACATTTAGCCAGTTAGCTGATGATATCGTTGACCACGTGGCCATGGACATCAGTAAGGCGGAAGTCACGACCGCTATAGCGGTAAGTCAACTTCTCATGATCCAGTCCCATAAGGTGCAAGATCGTCGCATGTAGGTCATGGACGTGCACTTTATTCTCCATGGCGGCAAAACCAAATTCATCGCTTTGGCCATAGGTCATGCCACCCTTGATTCCACCACCGGCAAGCCACATGGTAAAGCCATGGTGATTATGGTCACGACCATTGCCATTTTCAGCAACAGGCGTTCGACCAAATTCGCCGCCCCAGACGATCAAGGTGTCTTTCAGGAGATCACGTTGTTTGAGGTCTTTAATGAGAGCAGCGATCGGTTGATCGACCATCTTAGCCTTTTGAGCATGATTTTTAATGTCTCCATGGTCGTCCCATGGTTGTCCGTTACCGTAGAAGACCTGAACCATACGCACGCCGCTTTCCACCAATCGGCGGGAAGCCAAGCAGGCATCGGCAAATTGACCTGTTCCGTAAGAGTCTCGAGTGGCCTGAGTCTCTTTGCTTAAATCAAACACATCCTGTGCTTCGGTCTGCATGCGAAATGCCATTTCCATGGATTCAATGCGAGATTCCAACGGATTGGACTTGCCGCCTCGGGCCTTGAGGTGCAACTCGTTCATTTGTTTAAGGATGTCGAGTTGTTCTCGCTGAGAACTTCGGCCAATTTGAGTGTTGTTGATATGCCGGATGACATTCTTGGGATCCATCTTGGAATTATTGATGTGTGTCCCCTGAAAAATCCCAGGCAGAAAACTATTACTCCAAAGTTGTGGGCCTACCACGGGTTTTCCAGGACAGAGCACCACAAAGCCTGGCAGGTTTTGATTTTCCGTGCCCAGTCCGTACAGTAGCCAAGATCCCATCGCTGGACGAGTCGGCTGCGTTTCACCACTGTTCATCATCAGCAGTGATGGTTCATGGTTTGGGATGTTGGTGTGCATCGAGCGGATGACGCAGATGTCGTCAATGACTCCACCAACGTTGGGGAATAATTCGCTGACTTCGATTCCGGATTCGCCATACTTCTCAAATTTGAATGGAGACTTCAGTAGGCCGCCTGTCTTCCGTTCTGTTTTTAAGTCAGCCGATCCCGGTCGCTGTCCATTGTATTTTTCAAGCGCAGGTTTGGGGTCGAATGTATCAACCTGCGAAGGACCACCATTCATAAACAGGTGGATTACATGTTTAGCTCGAGGGGCGAAATGAGGAGCCTTGGGAGCGAGTGGTTTGTCACTAATGGCAGGAGCAGAATCCGCGCCTAATGCACCGTCACTGGCCATAATGCCGGCCATCCCCAGTACCCCAAGTCCCGTGCCGATCTTTTGAATGTATTCGCGTCGTGAAAGTCCAAATCGAATTGGTGTCATTAGTTTTATTCCTAAGCGTGCTTTGTGCTGCTTTTTGTGGTTTGTTTTTATTGTCGTCGTGGAGCGTTAGTCTAAGTACATGAATTCGTTACTCGCCAGGAGCACCTGAGCGTATCGTTCCCAACGACTGAGTTGATTGTCTTCAGTGTCCTCAGCTCCAAGATAAGCCAACCCCAGATTCAATTCGGGTTCAGATGGAAGTCGTCCATAGGCAAGTTGGAAGCCCAATTGGACTCGAGATGCATCAGAGTCTGGAGCCTCGTTATGCAGGCGTTCTGAAAACGACTTGGCTTGCTGAATCATAAAGGGACTATTAAGTACAAATAATTGCTGCTGTGGTACGGTCGTCTCAGTACGTTTGGCACTCGAAATGTTGGCGTCCGGGAAATCAAACAATCGTAGAAGACTGTCCAATTCGTGGCGGCTAATCTTGGCGTAGATTGTCCGTCGCACGTTGTTGGCATCTGCAAGATTTGTTGAAGGCCCTTCAAGCGTCTTGTCCAATCGGCCGGATACTTCCAGCAAACCATCACGCCATGCTTCAATGTCCAGACGGCGTTGTTTCATGCGCCAGACGTATAGGTTGTCGGCGTCAATTTCAGCATTTTCATCCGACGTGGCTGTGCTTAACTGGTAGGTAGCCGAAAGCATGATTTCGCGATGTAAGTGTTTGATCGACCAGTTGTTGTCAATAAACGTCCGAGCCAGGTAATCCAGCAATTGGGGATGGGTTGGACGTTCACCTAAAATGCCAAAGTTGCTGGGCGTGTTGACGATGCCACGACCAAAGTGATGTTGCCAAATTCGGTTGGCCATGACTCGGGCTGTAAGTGGGTTGTCGTCGGCTGTAATGTCTTCGGCTAGTTCTTTACGTCCGCTTCCCTCGGAATATGCTGTAGGACTTTCGCCGGCTAGAATCTGTAAGAAGCGACGCGGAGCAATTTCTCGTTTGTTGGCTGGATTCCCGCGGACAAAGACTCGCAGGTCATGAGGATTCGCTTCGGTGTAAGAATGCGCCTCGGCGTACTTTGGAGGGGCTGTCCTTTTGGCCTCCTCGGCTTCGGCACGCAGGCGAATGAGCTTTTCTTTGGCATCTCCCTCGAGAAACTCCTCGAGATCCTTGTCGGAAACCGCCAGTGGTCCATCTTTTCCCAAAACCTTGGATAGAAGGTCGGTTGCTCCGGCTTCGGGCTGTACTTTCGGGGCTTCGGTATAAATCGCAAATTGAACGGAGGCTTGCTCTCCACAAGGCCCTTGATCCGAACCGCTGTTATCCAAGCCGCCAAAGCCTTTGAAGAGCGTGAATCCTTCCGGAATGTCGTAGACAAGTTTGGACGGAGCATGAACTCCGACGCCATTTTTATATTCCTTACCGCCAACACGAATCGGCTGGCCAGAATAGTTTTTGTTCTTGTTCGGGCCACCAAAACTCTCACTTTGCTTGGGATCTAAATCTGATAGGTTGATAACCTGCCCTTCAGCATTCTCAAATCTGGCATTCACCCAATCTGCGTGGTCACAACTCTTGCCGTTACCGGCTTCCCCAACGATCAGGTATATCTCTTTAGCTTGAGTTAGATCGACCTCGAAGTAAGCACGTGGTCGTACTTTAGTAACAACCGGTGTCACAAAGTGAGGATGGCCTGCCTGAGGCTTTTCCCCTTCGTTAAGCTGAACAAGATTGACGTTGGCCTCTCCATCGGGCGAGACATTGAGCATTCCTTCGATCTTTGCCTGGAACGCACTTGTGACAAGGGTTACCTCTTCGGGTAACGGTGAGTCGAGTTTAACGGCCTCGGTTTGCATGGGTGTGAGTTCGAACCATGCTTCCAATTCAGCGACTTTTCCGATGTTTTTAGCATCGAGAAAACTAATCCAGCGTTTTAGTAGATATTCATTCACGCCAGCTGCCTGAGCTAGTGCTTTGGTTTCAAGGCTCTGGCCACCTGCCTTGGCTGACTGGAATCGCCAGACGGCATTCATGTATTTGGCGATATCCCCAACTTTACTTTGAGCCGCTGTTTCCTTTTGATCGGCGAGATAGTTTTTAACAGCGTTGTCGGAATCCTTCAGACGCTTTTGACCGGCGTTGTAAGCCTGGACGTCTTCAGGAGTACAAAGGGGAGCATTATGCAGGCGTGAACTGCTGAAAATACCAGCAATCGAGTAATAGTCTTGTGTTGGGATGGGATCAAACTTGTGGTCATGACAGCGGGCACAGGAAACTGTTAGACCAAGGAAACCACGTGTCAATGTATCAATGCGATCATCAAGTTCGTCGGCGATCGCTCGTTCTCGATCGGTGTTTTTGTAATACTGAGCCCCCAATCCAAAATAGCCCAACGCAACAAGATGCTCGTAGGGAAGATCGCCCGTCGGGCCATACAGATCACCAGCGATTTGCAATCTCACAAACTGATTAAATGGCATGTCCCGGTTGTATGCGGACACCACCCAATCTCGATAGCGAAATCCTTCTGTGTTAGGACGTGTGGCAAAAGTGTGTGCCTGATCTTCGCTGTAACGGGCGACATCCAGCCAGTAACGTCCCCATCGCTCGCCATAGTGTGGTGAATCCAATAACCGTTCAATTACTTTGGCGAATGCCTCAGGAGAATCATCATTAAGAAAGGCCTCAACATCTCTTGGTTGAGGCGGTAATCCTGTTAGGTCGTAAGTTGCCCGACGAATCAACGCCTGTTTCGTTGCTGGAGCCATAGGGGTCAGCCCCTGCTCATCCATTCGAGCCAAAGTGAAGTAGTCGATACTGTTCTGTGGCCAATTGGCATCCTTGACCTGAGGGCGCTCCGGCATATGAATCGGCTGGTAAGACCAGTGCTTGCGTCCCTCTTCAAAGTTGATTTTTGACTTGGCAATTGTCGTTCCATCACGAGGATCCGGAGCTCCCATCTCAATCCACTTTTCGAAGTCAGCGATCACAGAATCAGGAAGCTTGCCCTTTGGTGGCATTTCAAAACTCTCGAATTTGAGTGCCCCAATGATCAGGCTTTCATCGAGATTCTTGGGGACGACTGCGGCACCTGAATCACCACCTTTAAGTAGCCCCGCCTTGGAATCAACCACAAGTCCGCCCTGAATGTTTTTGGCATCTACAGCGTGGCATTGGTAACAGTGCTGTACTAATACGGGGCGAATCTTTTGTTCGAAGAATTCCAGTCCTTCCTGAGAAGGTTTTTCCTCTTCGGCCTGAAGGGGGTTGAAGCAGGAAAGAACGAGGAGTAGACCAAGGTGAAAGCGACTGAAATTCATTGGATGAATGAAACTATCTATACGGGGTTTATGTAGTATTTGCTGCATATTCTTCAATTTTATCACAGTGAGACAGATCGCCTCAACCGCAGATGGAGGGGGGCGAGGTAAGTAATCGTTAGGCCAGAATGTCCTGGATCACTTCGCCGTGGACATCGGTCAAACGATAGTCACGACCGGCATGGCGATAAGTCAGACGTGTGTGGTCGATTCCCAGGCAATGCAGCAGCGTTGCATGGAAGTCATGTGGAGAACACTCATTTTCGGTAACTTCCAGACCGAAGTCGTCAGTCTTTCCGTAAACCGTACCGCCTTTGATTCCTCCCCCTGCAATCCAAGACGAATAGGCATTCGCCCAGTGGCCTCTTCCATTTGTGCCAGGAGAAGGTACGCATGGGCCTCGTCCAAATTCGGTGGTGAAGACAACCAGCGTTTCGTCCAGCATACCTCGTTGCTTCAGGTCTTTAATGAGGGCAGCGATCGGTTGATCAACGTTTTTTGCTAATTGCGAATACTTAGCGATGTTGGCATGTGCGTCCCAATTGAAGTCCAGTGCCGTATCACCATCGACAAGCTCAATGAAGCGAACTCCCCGTTCGGCCATGCGGCGTGCAACCAGACATTGCCAGGCAAACGAATCTTTCTGCCCCGGCTCTAAACCATATGCCTTAAGCGTGTCGGCCGTCTCGCCGGATAAGTCGAGTGCTTCAGGAGCTTCGAGTTGCATGCCAGCCGCCGTTTCGAAACTTCGAATACGTGACGTCAAATTGGAATCGCCACCCCGTCCCTGTAAGTGTTGTCGATTGAAAAAATCGACTAAGTCCAATTCCGTCTTTTGGAATCGTTTGGTTTGAGCCTGAGGGCGAATGTTCCGAATCGGAGTATCGCCTGGAACAAGACGAGTGCCTTGATGGGATACCGGGATGAAGTCCGAACCCCAGTTCTGGCCGCCGCCGTAGGGTAGGCCTTTGGACATGACGACGAACGAAGGTAGGTTTTGGTTAACTGTTCCCAGGCCGTAACTGACCCACGAGCCAAAACTTGGGCGATTGAATGTTGCACTGCCGGTATGAATGCCAATGGTGGCTCCGAAATGGTCACCGTTGATATTCTTCATGGAGTTGATCACTGCAATCTCGTCTGCAATGCTGCCCACGTGCGGAAAGAGATCACTGACTTCGATCCCGGATTCTCCGTGTGGGCGAAACTTCCAACCGCTTCCCTTAAAAAACTGCCTCGACCTTCGTTCTTGTTCGTGTCGAGAATTCAATTCCGGTTTGTGATCAAATGTGTCGACGTGCGAGACTCCGCCGGTCATGAATAGGAAAATGACCCGTTTGGCTTTTGGAGTAAAATGCGGATCTTTCGGAGCAAGTGGACTGTCCTGAGCCTGTAGAAGCTCACTGAGCAGGCCGGGCATGACCAAACCAGCACCGGCAAGTGAGCGAATCATCGTTCGTCGTTGCATGGTTGTACTCCAAGTTCTTTCTGTCGTGGGAATTGTATCATCTCTATTCTAATTGCTTGGGCCTAGTTAGGTGCGGCGGAAAGTTGAATATCAAAGGCGTTGGCTACCTCGCTGACAAACTCGCGATGCTCTTCTGGTGCTCGTTGATGCCATCCGGCTAAATATTGCTGGAAAGATTTGTTCTCTGAGGCAGGACCTAAATTGAGATAACGGACTGCTTGCCAGGCTTTGGGGTTTTCTTCGAATAAAGGGAGCAACTTAACAGCAATGAAATTGTTTAGCTCTCGATTGGTGGCGTTCTTTTCCAGTTCCGACTTGTTGTTTTGGTAAAACTCGGGCAGAGTACCTGGCTTGCTTTGCTGAGTTTCAATTCGAGCATTGGCATAATTGGTCAAAGCGGTCGAGTAGCTTTTCCAGTTGGAATACGGTGGATTGGTTTCCCAGTTCTTGCCCATTCGTCGCAATGAATATAGTGATGCACACTCGCAAAGGGTTTCTTCGAACCACATTTGAGGATTGTCAACGTTGCGATAATTACAAAGGATGTGACAAAATTCGTGGGCAAACTGAAAGGAAAGCTGAGCCCACGCTCGGTTGGTTGAATCCAGTTTGACGATATATTCGTTTCCCTGCCCTCGTTTGTAGAGCGTGATTGGGCCGGATTGACTTCGTTCAATAAGAATCGGAGCAAAGCTTTCACCTGAGAGTAGTGAAGCAATCGGATGTGCTGCAGAGTCAACCACTTTTTTCATGTCGGCAGTCTGAGAATCTCCCCAGTCGCCGGGCATTACGATTATTCGTAGACCGTCAGAGTTTGCCGCGCTTGTGACCGTAGCGGGCGGAACGGTTTTGACTGCCTGTTGGATCTGTTCAATGATCTTGCGGAGCGATTTGTTCTCAGCTTCCAATTCAGCAATTCTGCGTTTTAGCAGAGCGTCCTCTGACTGGGCTAAGGCGACGTTTTGATTGAACGTGCTAGTCACCATGAGAACTGCGAAGAATGAAAGTACGCTTGAACGAATCATGAGGGATTGATTTCGGGAAAAACAGAGTTTGGTTTAGTCGATATATAAGAACTCGTTGCTGCCTATCATGCTGCGAATAATTGACAGCCAAGCCGTCTCAACTCCGGCTTTTGCTTCAAGTTGCGTTGCGATCCGAGCGACATGCGCTGTTTCACTTTGGTTGGGGGGACGACCGAAAAGGAGTTGGTAAGCATTTCGAATCCGTGCCTCGGTCGTGTTGCTAGTCTTTAGAATGCGTTCCGAAATGGCAATTGAGCGTTCATGAGTGAAATCTGAATTCATCATGAACAAGGCCTGTAATGTGGTGGTCGTCACTTTACGTTCGGACATTTGGATGTTTCCATCCGGGCCGTCAAATAAATCGAGATAGTCATTTTTCACAAACCGCTGTTGCAATTGATACACAGTACGTTGGTTTGTCTCAAAGTTCCCAACAAACGGATCATGCTGACGATAGAAATAAGTGAGGTGATGATTGAATGGGTGACGCGTTCCAGGAGATGTATCCAGTTCCTGGCTGATTGCTAACAACGTATCTCTGATTTGCTCAGCATCGAGACGCTGTCGATCAAACTTCCAAAACAGGTTGTTGTCTGGATCCGTGTCGTTGTTCGATGTTAGGTGCTGGCTGGATCTCATATAGACATCTGAATTCATAATCATGCGGTGCATCTGCTTGACGGACCACCCAGATTCAATGAATTGGAGAGCTAGGTAATCCAAAAGTTGTGGGTGAGTTGGAGTGGAGCCTCGAAAACCAAAATCGCTAGTCGAATTCACAATCCC
>CALKCC010000299.1 GCA_938082855.1 uncultured Pirellulaceae bacterium
TCTGTCGGGAAATGACTGAGCTGCACAAAAAGGATGAGATCGATGTTTCCGGCATGAAGACCATGCCTTACTACTGGGCTCGTCGAGAATTTCGCTTGCCCCCGGAACGAGCCATCAGTTTTGCCTATGCCTTTATGGGAATCCGGATTCAATGTGCTCAATGCCACAAGCATCCATTCGATGTTTGGTCCAAACAGGACTTTGCCGAATTCTCCAACTTCTTTACAGGGGTACGCCTTTCGGTAACACCGCCCGCGAAAGAAGATCGCGCACAATACAACCAAATGATTGCAGATCTCGGACTGAAGGGATTGAGAGGCGGTGATTTGCGTCGCCAGATTACTTCGGAAATGCGAAAAGGTTCTGTTGTACCGTTTCCGGTTGTCTATTCTTTCGCTGGACGTCAGGTTGATGAAAATGGTCGACCGAACGGAGGTCCTGTTACTGAAGCGACGATCCTCGGAGATACCACGATCTCCTTTGAAGCCGGACAGGATATGCGGAAGCCGTTGATGGAGTGGTTGCGAGGAGAAGATAATCCTTACTTTGCCAAAGCATTTGTGAATCGAGCTTGGGCGAATTACTTTGGTCGCGGCATCGTGGACCCACCGGATGATTTGAGTTTGGCCAATGCTCCTAGTAACAAGGCTTTGTTGGATTACCTGACACAGGGATTCATCGATAGTGGATTTGATATGAAGTGGGTTCACCGTGAAATTGTGATGAGCCGAACTTATCAGCAAACCTGGGTGGCTAACGATTCCAATGCTCAGGATAAGACGAACTTCAGTCACCAGCATCCTCGTCGATTGCCAGCGGAAGTGACGGTCGATGCCTTGCGGTTAGCAACAGCTTCGGATACCGAAGCGATGCGAATGCACCACGAAATGCAGGGGCGTAGTATTGCGATTCCAACTTCGAGCGAACGATTTTTACAAGGTGGCGGAGCAGATGCTTTTCCTTTGATGGTCTTTGGGCGGTCGACACGTGAGAGTAATTGCGAATGTGATCGTTCGTCAGATGCAACGTTGTTGCAAACTGTATTCCTGCAAAATGACAGTGTTGTTTATGACCTGATGAATCGTCGAAACAGTGGTTGGTTGTCTCAGATTGCCCAAAGCTACGACTTACCGTTTGATGTCCAGACGGCTCAGCAACCGCGCCGACCTGCCAATTACAACGAGCTCATGAAAAAGCTGGACGCCAGAATTGAAATCCTGAAAGCGGACCCGGCGAAGAAAGAGTCCCTCGACAGGGCAGTGGCTTCTCGTCGCAGACAAATCAAAACGTTCGGTTTGCCGGACTATATGAAAAAAGAACAGTCGGAAAATGCGAATTTGAGTCAGGAACAAAAACAGGAAATTGTCGAGCAGGCCTATCTGCGAACACTGACTCGCTATCCGAACGAAACAGAATTAGCACGTAGTCTTGAGTTCATCGATAATTCAGACGACACGATTAATGGAGTCCGAGGTCTGTTATGGGCCTTGGTCAACACCAAGGAATTTGTCCTAAATCATTAATTGAGAAATCCCACGAAACCCGCTGTGAAAACAGACAGTATATAAGAGGATCAAGAGATGACAGTTCACAAGACTTGTGACGGAGTGAAGCGCCGCGATTTTTTACGCGTCGGTACGGCTGGATTGGCCGGAGTGAATCTTGCTAGCTATCTAAGTATGGCTCAGGCAGGAGAGTTGGCTCAGGCTCAGGGCAAAAATGCGATTTTTGTCAATCTGAACGGTGGTCCGTCTCATATGGATACTTTCGACTTGAAGCCAGATGCGCCGAGCGAGTATCGAGGGACATTCAATCCGATCAAGACAAACGTGAAGGGTGTGGAAATCTCTGAGCACCTGCCGAATCTAGCTCAGTGTGCAGATAAGTTTGCAATCTTCCGTGGAGTTTCGCATACGTTAGGAGCTCACCGTCTGGGTACGGAATACGTCAATACGGGGAACCGTCCATTGGCTTCACTTGAATACCCGGGCTACGGTGCTGTGATCACGAAAGAACTGGCACAACCGACTGATATCCCTCAGTTTGTTGCGATTCCCCGTAGTAATCAACGAGCGGGATTTTTGGGAGTGCGATACGCTCCATTAAATACAGGGCGAACTCCTACGATTGGCTCGCCGTTTTCAGTGCGAGGTGTTTCGCTGGGTGCCGGACTGACAGTGACCGAAGTCAAGAAGCGGAAGTCACTGCTGAACGATTTGGATAATACTTTTGCTGGTGCTGAGCAGAATAGTCAATTGCTGGAAGGCTTGGATCAATTCAGTAAACAGGCTCACGCAATGATCACTTCACCGCGTTCTCGCCAGGCCTTTGACATTAGTAAAGAGTCCGATGCCTTTGCAGCGAAGTTCGGCGATTCATCTTTCGGTGCGAGTTGCTTGTTGGCAACACGCTTGGTGGAATCCGGAGTGAAGTGTGTAACATTGACCTATGGCGGATGGGATACTCACCGCGATAACTTTACGGCCTTGAAGGACCGTCAGCTTCCGAACTTTGACCGAGGTCTGGCCGGTTTGTTTGTTGGATTGGAAGAAAAGGGCTTACTGGATTCGACGGTTGTTTATGTGACGGGCGAGTTTGGTCGTACACCGAAGATTAATACGCGTACGGCGGAAGGTGGTCGAGATCACTATCCACGTTGTATGTTCATGCTGATGGCTGGCGGTGGTATCCGTGGTGGTCAGGTGATTGGTAAGAGTGACGACAAAGCGACTGGTCCGGCGAATGAAGCGATTACTCCGGATGACGTGGCTGCCACATTCTATCAGGCCATGGGGATTG
>CALKCC010000300.1 GCA_938082855.1 uncultured Pirellulaceae bacterium
TCAAATTCAATAGACTGAATGAGCAAGCGTGGCATAGCCCGCCCATCGGTGTACTCACTGATCACCCCAATCTCTCGCATGCCGGCAAGGTAATTGGGGTTTAGTGGATCCCGATTAGGGTTGGGGTAATTGGCCATCGCACCTTCAAAAACGAATTCTGAAAACTCGGTTTCATCGACAGCAACGGGTTGCCCCACACGATCGAGCGTAGAACCGCAGTCCCGGCGTAGTCCAACATGGACTCCAATACGGGGTGCCCGTTGGGAGAATGCGGAGAATGCCTTGGCGGTATCTGTTTCAGCGGCCAATCTTGTGAGATACAACTGAACAGGATTGGCACTTGCATAGTCAGTTTTAATTTCATGCTCGCCCTGCTCTAGTCTCACCACGGCGAAGGCCGGTCGTGCTAGTGAAGCGGTGAATTGACGATGGTCCACATGTAAAGTTAGCTCTTTGGGCTTTGTAGCTGGAGCCTTAATGAATTCCTCTCCGCCAGCCATTAGTGCTTTAATTTCGCTGGAAGCTAACGCTCGGCGATAAATTCGAACGGCATCAATGTCTCCCTTAAATTCCTTGGAAGCTTCAATACGTCCAATATTCAGTTTGACCGCGGGATTATCCAGATTGGCTTTATTAATTCTGCCTTTGGCAACCTGGAATCCATTCACGTAAATGCGAGTGTCATCAGTTCCGGGACGTACAACGGCTGTTACGTGTTGCCATTGATTGACTCGAATAATCCCACTATCCGATTGCACCGTGCCATTGGCCTGATTGTTACTGTTAGCAGTTTCAATGCGAATGACACCCTGATTATTGGGCATGTCCAAATACCAACCGTGTGTCCAACTATAACGCCCCAGACAAACGATTCCGCCCTGTCGTAATTCAGTTGGTCGAATCCATGCCGAAACAGTAAACGGTTGGTCATTGACGTTCATGGACTCATGGCGGTCCATTACCAAAGCGTCCCCCTGACCATCTACTGAAAGAGCTTTGCCAAACGGTGAATCAACTAACTTAGCATCGCCTTGAAGGGAGCCGGCTAAGGCGGGTTTCGCTTCGGTGCTTTCGAGCGAGTCATCGAAGGTCCAGTGTCCGACCAATTCTTCTTTAAGCTTGGAAGGATCTGCTGTAATGCCGTCCAGAGAAGGGGGCGTTGCATAGGCATCGACTTGATAGACTCCGGATTGCGGAATGTTAACTTTGACCGCCTGCGAAGAATCGGGAAGTTGCAGTGTATCCAGATTCTTTGTGTGCACCGGTTGATGTGTGCCGTCCAGCAATAATGCATCATCGTATTTAGCGGCCTTGACCGTGACCCGGAAGCGGCCCGAGTCTGGAAGCTCACGTAGTGATACTTTGAAATTCGATTGAGGACCGTATGTACTTGACTGTCCAAAAATTTCACGACTCGGGATGGCCGGGCGTAGTGCCAGTCCCTGTGGAAGTGCTTGATATGCTCGGCCAGCAGGATATCCCGGTGTACCTCGCATACAGGCGAAAACGGCGTGATAGATACTGTCGTATTCGCGCCAACCACGGACCGTGGCATTGCCTTGATAGCCTTCGACAAAGCGAAATTTGCGTTGCATCAAAAACTGCTCGTAATCAAAAGGCTTCTCAGGAGCTAATTCAATTACCTCAAAGTCCTGATTGCGTAATAACAGGCTATTCGCGCCGAGGATTAAGTTGTCCTTTTCAGGAGTGGGATTTATGTCTTCGCCGAGATTCATGCGAAATGTCTGAATGACTGGCTTTTGAGTTGGATCAACAATCGCGGCTTCTAGCCCTTTGGTCGCGATTTCAAAATAGGACTCGAGAAGTAACGGCGAGAGCAGCAGTGTCTCCTGATTGTTTAAGAATCCGTCTTCGGAGACGCCATCTGCTGGAAGGATATCGGTTAACTCGTCCTGAATTCCAAGAAGATCCTGGAGTGTGTTTTTGTATTGAGCAACGGTGAGTCGTCTAATGGAACCGTTCTTTTCAGAATTTCGAGAGCGGGCTGCAGCAATTTCTGTTTCAATCCAATCAACTAAGAACTCGCGTTCTTTGGCGGTGGGTTGAAGTTCATCTTCAGGAGGCATCGCTTCTAAAGAGAGTTGTTTGGCAACATCCCGCCAGTGAAAAAGTGACTCATCCGGAAACTCGCCGGTAAAATTATCTACCCGGACCCCGGAAGTCATCTTCTCCACATGGTGACAGCGAACACAGTACTTTTTGATAAGTGGCTGTACTTGTTTTTGAAAAGCCTCAACAGGGGGAGCCTGTTCATCCGCCGCTACGGTCTTCGCTGAAAGGAAGTACCCTGTGGCGACAGTTAGTAATAGGACAATGCGTTGATAAAACATATTCACCAAGTAAGAAGTTGGTTGATTGGCGGGCTAGTCGTTGCTACTTCAATTATAGCAATAACGCTGGCGTGATGACGGCAGTCGGCCTAACGCCGCCTAACGGAAGAACGCCGGGTTAACGGTCTAATAGAATCAAATCACTTACTAAATTTCCTTCGTATTTAAAGGCGACCTTTGTCCCTCGGGATTCAAGCTGGATGATTTGATTTTGTTGATTTCGTTGCAGTGTGACCGTTTCAGTTTGCAATTCACCGCCAACGCCCATTCGGTAGAATTTCACGGAATCAGACTTTTGACTGAGGTAGTCTGCGATGAGTAGGAATTGATTGATACTGGCTTTGTGGTTGTCCTGCCATCGTGTGACCCCGAGTTCCAGCATGAGCTGGCTGTCGGTGAAATACTGGTTGGCGAGTGTGGCAAAAGCTTCTTGCGGTGAATGGATAAAGAAATGAACGCTGCCGCGGACGTGAGCTCGTTTAAACGGCTCTGATTCTAAATACGACTTCCAGGTCGTTGCCCACGTACTTTCTTGTCCGTCCCAAATGTTGGCCGTACGGAGATTGGATTTAGTTACTTCCCAATTCACGCCACGTGACTTTTGCGGATGGAATTTAACCAATTCACCGGCGGCATATTCGAGTTGCTCATACTTGAGTTCAAATAGTTCCGGTCTCAGGCGTTTCCCGATGGTATCGAGCATATTGTGAGCGATTTCATGAGCGAGACAAATCATGTAGACATCGGTGACTCCCCGACGAGGAGCATCCGCTGGAAAACTGTTTTCCGCTCGACCTAACGGTAGTGAGAATATATTGACGCCCGTTCTTGAGCTAATGCCCTGTTGTTTAAAGCCATCGCCTAACCAGCCGCGCACAGTAATGGTCTCGACATCCCAAACTGCACGTGGCATGGCTTCCAATAGCTTCACCATTTTGTTTACCTGTTCAGCAGTTGCAGTGTTGTTGTCGATGAATATGACTCCCAGCTTTACTAATAAATCTCGGTAACCATCTTTGAATCCCGCCAGGTCAGCCAATTGCGTACGGTTTGGCAACGAATCTGGATTGGCTTCGAAAAGCACGATCCACATTTGTGCAGCGAATGATGGTAAGTGAGGTGTTTTTTCTAAGTCAAATTCCTGTCTCATAAAATAGTGGGGGTACTGACGTACCAATGTTTGTAGATCGCGAATGACCTGTTGGCGTTGTTCCTCTGGGACTAACCCGCTGGTAAGAGCAGCCTGCATGCCTCCCAAAAAGCCAAAACACTTACCACGTAGTGCTTCATCGTCAGCCATTTCGTTCCCCAATTCAGTGGGATGTAATTTCAACAACGCTTGTAGCTCGCGCAGGTGATCCGTGACCCCGACACCTTGCATGACAAAGACTTGGCCGTTCTTGCCGCCACTTACCAAATCGATAACGCCGTCCTGATTGATGTCCACAAAGTCGGGGGTCGTATCGTCCCCGTTCAAACTTCTTAGATTGAGGGCTCCGCCCTGATCGGCCCACCGTAGAGTCGTAGGGTTGGAGAGTTTAGGGATTTCTGGAGTCCCTACATTCAGATAGACTTCGATCGTTCCCCAGTTGACGCCTAGCACAAGATCTAGCTTTCCGTCCTGATTGAAATCCACGATGCGTGGCTGTGAATTGTAGGCACGTCGGATGTTATGAAATGATTTTCCGGCACCAAAAGAAGGTTGCGCCGCAGTGCCTGTATTTGGATACCACGTGACATCTCCCCCGAATGAACCGGTAATGATATCGAGTAGGCCGTCCTGATTCCAATCGGCCAGATCAAATCGTCCCTGGCAATTATCCTGTACCGTAACCTCAATGGATTCTTCTTTGAAAAACGGGAGACGGTCATTCCCCAAGCAAGTATGGATGGAGATCTTGTTACCCGAGTGAGCGACAATTAGATCGGCTGACTGATTGCCAGCAATTTGAGCGTAACAAACGCCCGTATATGAATTCCCCCAGCGTTTCTTTGTACCGGCACTAACTTGGATCGGTGCTTGAAACTGGAGTCCGGCCCGAGTGGATTTCCCCAGAAAGACCTGAATACGACCTGTCCCATCTGCCGTCCACAAATCAGGTGTGCCATTCCCGTCAAAGTCAAAACACCGTGTTGTGACATGACTACGTAAATCCAGTGGAGTTCCACCGATCCTCAGCTGCCTAGCTGACTGAAACGATGTGGTGGAAATGAGGGAGGACTTGTCATCGGCCTCAATACACGGAACCATACCTAACACCCAACCTAGCACCAATACGGTCCAAAGTGTCATCGTGAAATGGCGTGGTTGTAAGAACATATAGGCCTCAGTCATCGTTTGAATTAATGGGAATAAGATTCTCGATATTCTATGGTTTAATCAACCGTAATCAACAAGCGGGCTTGGAAGACGCCTTAGAGCGTCGTGCATTTCAGGTTATAATGAATAAGTTATTGGTAACCAAGAAGACGACAAACCTGCTTTTGACCTCTTCTACTCTTCTCCATATGTAATGCAAAAATATATGCGAAACCGTCCTGTCGTAATGATGCTCTTCGTTCTCTTCAGTGGAATGGCTGCACATGCTGGGGATAGAACTGGCGAAGAGATTTTTTCTCTTAAGATCTTACCTTTGTTGAAGCAAAAGTGCTTTCAGTGTCACGGCGGAGGACCGGCGGATGACCTAAAGGGTGACTATGATCTGACAACGCGTGCCGCGTTAATCCGAGGAGGGGAGTCTGGCGAGCCGGCTGTTGTACCGGGCCGTCCTGACGAGAGCGTTCTGATTCATGCAGTTAAGTGGGATGGTTACGAGATGCCTCCGAAAGAGAATGATCGCTTAACCAATGAACAAATTCAGAATCTAGAAGTGTGGATTGCAGTAGGAGCACCTTGGCCATCGGACGATGTTATTGCCGAATTTCGTAAACAGGCTTGGGGAGAACGAGTCACCAAAGAAGGTATGCTGGTCGACACAAGTGGAGGGTTAAGCGAGGAGTGGACCTATCGACGATATCAAGCAGAAGATATCTGGTCCTTTCAGCCGGTTAACAAACCCACTGTACCCGCGAACATTCATCCGGTTGACTACTTTGTTGAAATGCAACTGAATGCAGCCAATTTCGATTTGGCTCCGCAAGCTGACCCCAGGATGCTTCTGCGTCGTGCCACTTACGACTTGATTGGCTTGCCTCCCACGCCTGAGGAAACGGAGCAATTTCTTGCCGCCTGGAAGGACGCACCAGATCAAGCCTGGTCCGAGTTAATTGATCGCCTACTCGCTTCGCCACATTACGGTGAACGCTGGGGACAACACTGGCTGGATGTCGCTCGGTATGCTGATTCAAGTGGATATTCCAACGACTACGAGCGCAGTAATGCGTGGCGTTATCGGGACTATGTAATTCGATCCTTCAATGTCGACAAACCCTACGATGAATTCATCATCGAGCAGCTTGCCGGAGATGAATTGGCGGATCAGTCTTTAAGAGAACGCACCAAAGACAGTAAGCAGGCGGCTGCATTTCGCCGGTCAGGAAGCTATACGGAAGAGGAGGCTGAGTGGTTGGTGGCTACGGGTTTTCTGCGGATGGGCCCCTTTGACAATGCGATGGTATTGGCTCCACAGGCTCGTCAAATCTATCTGGACGATGTAGTGAATTCAGTAGGCCAGACGTTCCTTTCCACAACCCTACGCTGCGTGAAGTGTCATGATCATAAATTTGATCCGATTCCTACTCGGGATTACTACCGCTTCTACGCTGCATTTGCCACAACCCAAATGGCGGAACGTCGGGTTGCGTTTTTGCCAGAGGAGAATCAAAGTGACTTCGAGCATGAGCAGGCACACGTTTCTCAGATGCTCAAGAATGCAGAAGAACAGAGGAATCGCGTTTATTACAAGCAGGAGCAAGCGGCCAAAGCATGGTTTGCTGAACGGGGGTTGGAGTACAAAGATGAAGGTGCCCGGCAGAAGTTGCCCGACGAAGAAAAGCCCCCTCGTCACGTCGGCTTAAACGCGACAGATAAAGGTCAATACAAAGTCTACAAACAGGACGTTTGGATCTGGACTCGTCGACTTGAACGATTCGAGCCAATGATTCAGGGAGTTTATAACGGTCAGGACGACCCCCTACGTTATCCAGGTTCTCGTAAGCTACGAATTATCGAGAAGCAGGATCCCGACTGGAAGCCAGAGAGTTTTATCCTGATGGGCGGAGCTTTAGAGGCTGAAGGAGAATCGGTTCAGCCAGGCGTGTTGAGTGCCACGGGTTTGCCTGTGCCGTCTGAGGAATCTTCCCAGTCTTTTCTGTTACCCAATTCAATAGACGGGCGGCGTCTGGCCCTTGCCAAGTGGATTGCTCAGGATGAAAACCCTTTAACCACACGCTCTATAGTCAACCGGATCTGGCAAAACCACTTCGGGCAGGCCATCGCAGGAAATCCAAATAACTTCGGTGCGAAAGGAGCGAAGCCGACTCATCCAAAACTGCTTGATTATCTGGCTAGTAGTCTTGTGGAACATGATTGGAAGATTAAACGATTGCATAAGTTGATCATGACTTCCAAAACTTACATGCAGTCAACGCAACGGGATGACTTACAACAGTTACGACAGGCAGACCCTAACAATGAACTGCTTGGTGTTTTCCAGCCTCGGCGTTTAACGGCCGAAGAAATTCGGGACAGCTTTTTAGCGATTACCGGAGAATTTAATCCGATGATGGGAGGCTTACCTGTCAGGCCAGAGATCAATATGGAGGTTGCTCTGCAACCACGAATGATCCAGTTTTCCCTAGCACCTGCCTACCAACCTTCGCCGAAACCTGAGATGCGAAACCGCCGCACGATCTATGCTTATCGAGTGCGAGGACAGGCAGATCCGTTCCTGGAGTTGTTTAATCAACCGAACCCGAATGACTCGTGCGAAATGCGAGATTCGCTCACGGTCACACCACAAGCATTGACCCTATTGAATAGCGATGTTGTGACAGATCGATCCATAGCCTTTGCGCAACGACTGCAAAGTGAACGAGAGACGCTAGAACAACAAATTCAACGCGCGTATTCGTTAACCTACGGTAGATTGCCAAGTCGTTCGGCTCTTGGCCGCCTCAAAAAGTACGTCGCTGAGATGAGAGAATATCACAGTAAGGTAGAGCCTGTTGCTGTTGATTACCCAACGGAATTAGTCAGAACTTTGGTAGAAGAGTTTTCAGGCGAACCGTTTAACTATGTTGAAAAGCTCCCAGTGTTTGAAGCCTATCAGGCCGACACGAAGGCTGCCGATGTCGATGTGAATACCCGTGCATTGGCTGATTTGTGCTTGCTGTTATTTAATAGCAGTGAATTCATGTATTTGTACTAAGGAATGCTACGGCTTTATGAGTCCTGTTGAAATTAATCCAAACCGTCGCGACTTTCTTTATGGCCTGGGTGCCTCATTGGGAGCTGTTGCATTGACGGACCTGAGTCAGGCTCAGCAGGCTACAGGCCCCCTGGCTCCCAAACAACCGATGCATGAACCTAAAGCAAAAGCTTGTATTATGCTTTTCATGGAAGGTGGTCCCAGTCAAGTTGATACCTTCGACCCAAAGCCCAAATTGAATGAACTGCATAAGTCGGAATCCAAACGTACCGCAGGACTGGCCAACGGATTTCGCTTCTATGTTGGAAGTCCATTTAAGTTTCGCAAAGTCGGACAATCCGGAATGGAGATGAGTGATCAGTGGCAATTTATGGCTGATCCTGAAATTGCGGATGAACTATGTAACTTTCGGGGGTGTCAGGCGGAATCACTAAATCATCCCGAAGCTCTATTTCACATGAATACCGGCAGCCGGTTAGGTTCGGATCCTGCGATGGGATCCTGGGTAACATACGGATTAGGTTCCGTGAATCAAAACTTGCCAGGCTATGTCGTCATGACAGAGTTGGCTGCTCCTCAAGGTGGTTCCAGAAACTGGAGCAACGGTTTTTTGCCTGCTCACTATCAGGGGACTCGCTTACGTCCACAGGGCTCACCGATTTTGGATTTGCAACCTCCGTCGTTTAAAGATCGTCGTCATCAGCGACGGGCATTGGATGAATTGGCAGAAATGAACCGACGTCATGCTCGGCTACACCCCGAGCATCAAGACCTGGAAGCCAGAATCGAAAACTACGAGCTTGCTTTCCGAATGCAGATGTCAGTGCCGGAGGTGATGGATCTATCCGGAGAAACACTCAAGACGCAGGAATCGTACGGATTAAATAATCCTGAGACGGCAGGTTTTGGTAAGCAATGCTTAATGGCCCGACGTCTGGTAGAGAGCGGAGTCCGTTTTGTGCAAATTTTTGCTGGTGGCTGGGATAGCCATGATTATTTGGAACGCGGGCATTCCTCTCGAATCAAGACCGTCGATCAACCGATGGCAGCCTTGATCAAGGATCTCAAAGCTCGAGGGATGTTGGACGAAACACTTGTCGTTTGGACTGGTGAATTTGGAAGAACGCCGGATAACAATCGGCGTGGTGGAGTGTACTCGTTTGGGCGAGGGCATAATGTAGATGCCATGACCATGATGTTTGCAGGCGGAGGGGTCAAAAAAGGCGCTATTGTCGGAGCCACCGATGAGATTGGGGCTACGGCTGTCGAAAATGTGCACCCGATTCGTGACGTGCATGTAACACTCATGCATCTCTTAGGATTGGATGATAACAAGCTGACTTACTTCCACGGGGGACGGTATAAACAACTGTCTCAATTCGGTGGCGAGATTATTCAAGAAATGATTGCATGACAATTAAAGTCTATTCCAGCTTCGTAGTCCTGTGGGCAGTGATTTGGACGGGCAATATCTTCGCACAGGGTGGACAGGAGATTGTTAGGCAACCAACGGTGAAGCCAAATATCATCGTCTTCCTTGCAGACGATATGGGGGCCGGCGATACCAGCGCCTATCAGGATTGGGCCCAAAACAAAGATGCTCAACAGCTCCATACTCCAGCGATGGAAGAATTGGCTCGACGGGGAGTTCGTTTTACAGATGCACATGCTCCACATAGCCGTTGTACGACAACTCGATATGCACTCATGACCGGACGATATTGCTGGCGAACTCGGTTAAAACACTGGGTGTTATTCGGTAATCATGGCGATCCTCTGATTGAACGTGAACGGTTGACGCTTCCGGAAATGCTGCAGCAGGCTGGCTATTCCACCGGGATGGTTGGTAAGTGGCACTTGGGGCTCACCTATCGTCAATCGGATGGCAGTTTGGCTGAAGGCTTTGACGATGCGGATTTACGGCAGCCGATGGCTGATACGCCCATCGACCATGGCTTTGAATTCTTTCATGGTATTTCACGCAGTCATCCGACTTCGGGGCCTGGAGGCTTAAATCGTATCAACGCTCCGGATCAATCAACCGGGCCGGGGTGGATTGACGGACGCACTATCGTCGGGGCAACGGACAATGGCAAGTTACTCAAACAAGGGGCCTACGATTACTGGCAGGTAGGTAATGTCATGGACCGACAAGCGATGCGATTTTTGGATGCATCGCTTGAGAAAGATCGGCCTTTTTTCCTCTACTTTGCTTCACCGGCAAATCACAGTCCCTATACGCCATCCAAAGAGATCGGAGGCCTCCAGGTTGAAGGCGCCAGTAAGTACAAAGATGGCACGCCAACCAAGAGTCTGCGACAGGACTTTGTTTATCAGAATGACGTTCATTTAAAACGATTGCTGACCTACCTCAAAGAGACGGATGATCCACGGCGATCTGGGCGGCCACTTATCGAAAATACATTAGTGATTTTCACCAGTGATAATGGTGCCGAGATTGATAACAAGCGTTTTACCGGGCCATTACGAAGTCATAAAGGTTCAACCTACGAAGGTGGTCACCGCGTGCCGTTTATTGCCAGCTGGCCTTTAGGAAACGTGGGTGATGGAAATGACAAGACTTCCGGAGCAACCCGATCTTCACTCATCGCTCTGAATGACCTCTATGCCACGTTTGCTGAAATGTTAGGCGAGCCGCTCCCACCGGTAAGCGGTAAGGGGCGAGGAGCCGAAGATAGCGTGAGTCAACTGCAGGCATTGCAGGGACGTACGGACTTTGTACGCCCTGGAGCAATCTTCCCGAATGATCACAAGGAAGCTACGAAAAAGCGAAACGATGGTCGTGCTGTCGTCGCTGTGCGGACCAACGAAGCGCCACTGCCGGGGCAATGGAAGTTATTTCTTGACTCCAGCTATGCATGGGAGGGGAAACTGCAGCCGACAGAACTGTACAACCTTGCTAATGATCCTAAAGAGTCGACTAATCTACTTAATCAAGACGATGTGAAACCCGTATTAGAATATCTCCTGAAGGTTGCGGAAGAGGCAGCCGGAGATGACGGTTCCTCACGCGAATAAACTAATCCCTTAAAGGGCGTTCAATGAATCTAAGACAATTGATGTGTGTGCTTTCATGGCTCTGTTTGGCTTCCTTTGCTCAGGCCAAAGAGGACGATCGGCCCAATATTATCTTTCTGTTTACTGATGACCAGAACACCTACTCATTAGGGTGCTACGGAAACGACGATGCGATTACTCCTCACATCGACAGTCTTGCTCGGGATGGAGTGACCTTTGATCGCCACTATACGGTGACGGCAATTTGTATGGCTTCCAGAGCTACGGTCATGACGGGGCTCTATGAATATCGTCACGGATGTAACTTTGGCCATGGCCCTCTCCATCAGGAGGCGTGGGAGCAGAGCTATCCAATGATTTTGCGTAAGCATGGTTACATGACTGCCATTGCCGGAAAGATTGGATTTGAAGTTTTACCTTCCGGTCAGAAAAAAGCGATTTTGCCAGAGGATGATTTCGATTGGTGGGGAGCCGGGCCAGGACAGACTTCTTATCGCACCATTCAAAACAAAAGTATGGCAAAGTATGCAGAGCAATACCCACATTCCTCCAGGTCCTATGGTGCTTTTGGCAGAGATTTTATTCTCCATGCGGCAAAAGAAAAGAAGCCGTTTTGCCTTTCCATCAGCTTCAAGGCGCCTCATAAACCCGACCAGGTGGACCCGCTGTTCAATGATGTTTATGCGGGCAAGAAATTTAAGAAGCCAGCTAATTATGGACGTGAATTTAGCACTCAATTTTCGCGGCAAAGTAAAACAGGGCGTCAGTACGACCGCTTTGAAAGCTGGGGATATAAGGATGACTATGACAACCAAATGAGACTGTATCATCAGTTAGTCCATGCAGTCGACTCGGCAGTGGGGATGATTCGACAAGCCGTTGAAGATGCAGAGGTTGCAGATAATACAGTGATCATCTTTACCTCGGACAACGGTTTCTTTTGTGGAGCCCATGGGTATGGTTCTAAAGTGCTGCCCTATGAAGAAGGTTCCAGAGTTCCGTTGATCATCTACGACCCTCGGCATGAAAACAGCGGAAAGCAACTACGTGTCGAGTCGATTACCGGTTCGATTGACTTCGCGCCGACGATTTTACAACTGGCCGGTTTGAAAGCCCCTCGGGGAATCGATGGTCGTGATCTAATGCCGCTTTACGAAGATCCTGAATCATCGATTCATAAGTATCTAGAGCTCATCAATGTCTGGGGCCCCAGGTCCTGTCAAAGCTATGGCGTGGTTGGACAGGATTACAAGTACATCTACTGGCCCTATGAAACAGGTGACTTCGAGGCCACGGAGGAATTATTCAAAATTAGCGACGATCCGTTGGAGCTGAAGAACTTAGTCATCAGCCAGTCTGCACCGGCCGCGCTGCAGTCGATGCGGAAAGTGTATGATGCCCGAGTCAAGAAATGGCGAACTCAAAACGTGGATTACAACGACTATGCTCCGTACGGGAAAATCTTTGATCGAAGCATCCCCTGGACTCCTAGTTTTGCTCCGGGAGAGCCTGCCTGGAAATAACCGAATCGAGTTGTCTGGCTAACTGTCTTCGAAGGCCGGCCTTCGCATCGTTGAAGAC
>CALKCC010000301.1 GCA_938082855.1 uncultured Pirellulaceae bacterium
GAAACTCTCTAGATGAATTTGGTCCAATTCAGTACTTGTTGAGTCCTCCTTTGCGTCGAGGGAATCGGCTTCAATGTAAGCCCACTTACGAAAGTCTCGAATGACTCCGTCTGGATAGAACACCTGAGTGGATAGTGAATCCAGTTCCTTCGGCGTCTTGCCGGCGAACTCTGGTGCCACATCCCAGGTAGGCACGGTCCAGACAAAGGGAAGGGGGGCATCGGTGGGAGTGATACTAACATCCTCGAGTGTCGTTGGTCGTGTCAGGTTACGGTCGGCGTGTGGATAATAATTAGCAGGCCCCAGAATGTGGCTGGCTCCAAGAACCTGCAGGCCTTGTACATCCGGTTCTCGAACGCCGTCAGGACGTTGTTTACCAAACGCTCTCATGACTCGCAAAACTGAATCGTAATGAGCATCCGAGATACTTGCATTGGCATCCAACGATTCGATGTTGCTAAGTAAGTGCATACGTGGACGGAGCGATTGACGGTCCCATTTTAGTGCCTCGCGTTGCCGTTGTTCGGAGCTGACCTGCGCATAGGAAGGTGGATTCCAGTGCGAGAGTCGAGCACGATATACACGAGCCGGTGTTGGCTTTGTCGAATCTTTAACCTGTTGTTCGATGCTGCTGACCGCATCCCATTGATAGGTGGGAGCAGAGGATAGTATCCACTTATTTGCTACAAGTAAGTCGCAGGCCAGAAGTGACAGCAAGATCGTTTGAGCCAACGTTTTTCTTTGGACAAATCGAGTCACTGTGAGGACGCCTGTCATGAGGATCAAAGGCTGCAGGCCAGCGATGAGTAAATCCTGTTTTACACCTGAGATGGAGATCGGTCCGAGGAATGGGTCGGCCGAAGCATTGCTGAGTCGGTTTGTAATAAGCTGGTTTAGCAGCGGGTAACAGGCCACCACGGAAGCGGCCAGTCCCAGACCAGCCCAAAAGTAGATTTTTCGTCTGCGTAATTGTTCCGCTTTTTCGGCATCCCAACCACAGCCAGCCAGGATGGCAAGAAAGAGGCTGGCAATGACGAACCACTTCGCTGGATATCGAAATTGTATATAGCCTGGGACGACATTGCACAACAACCAGTAGATGCCACCGGATTCCGGAGCGACTTCTGAAGCGGTACCGAAGAGTCTAAGGAGCCATCCCAACCCAAAACTCCCCAAAGCGGCGAGTGTGGAAAATAGTACGAGGCGGCTCAATTGCTTGTGCTTGGATTGACGTCGAATCCCAAATACACAGAGTGCTAGTAGTAAAGGGAGCATTCCCTGATAGATCGATGGGTACCAGGTTCGAGGGTTATCTTCGAAGAGAAAAGACCAGCGATGTCGTTGCGGGTAAAGTCGTCCTGTGATATTCGGTAGTGCCAATTCACTGAGTTGCCATGGTGCCAAAGAGAACTGGTATAACTGGCCGTGATGTTCTGACTTTAGTCCACCACTAATGATGTGATTCGGTAATTCAGAGCCTGAAAATTGATCGGAGGCCCATTCGTAAGTCGTCCTCGACGACGAGCGAATTTTACGACTCCCACTTTGTGTCCATTCATAAGTGGGTAGGATTTGGATGGCTGCCAGGGCGAAGGCAATCAGGCATGCAGCGGTCGTCCGTTGGATTAGTTTTCGGTAGGGAGTTCGGGGATCCTTCTCTTTTGGGCGGTTAAACCAATGCATCAATGGGATGAGTAGTACGACATGCAAGGCCATCTGAGCATCACCACCGAGCACAATGAGGGCGAGTGTTATTCCGAGATAGATCACCGGACGTACGGAGTCGGTTTTGATGGATGGTTGGAGAATGCGGTGAACCAAACAGATGGCTAAGGGCAACCAGGCGGCTGAGACTAAATAGATGATATTCGAGTGCTGAGTGAGTACGGCTCCTCCAAGACCAAAAGACAGGCTTGCCAGGACCGCTCCACTTGCGGAGACTCCGAATTGGCGAGCTAGATAATAGGTATTGAGGCATGCCAGTAGGAGATGCGCGGTGAGATAGACTAGCACGCAACTGGCAAAGCTTAGGGGAAGCCAAAACAGGAATTTGCCGGGGTAGAAAATACTCGCGCTCGAGTCAGCAGCGAAGGGGCGTCCCAGGTCATCCAAGCTACTCCATAGAGGGGCGATTCCCTGACTCCACAAGGCATGTTCGTAGTGAAAGGATGGGTAGTAGAAGTGGCCGGCATCTCGAAAGACAGGTAACTCGCCACTGACCCAAAGCGGCCCGGCAATCGCCAGGATGGCTAGGAATGGGATCAATAATAAGAGCGAGAGTTTAGATCGTTCCACTTTGTTCTGTCGTCGTTACGAGGTAACTGCAAACGGATCTCAGCGATAGGCGAACTGAGATGGTGTCTTCGCAGGTCACATTTCGTTTCTGATGAACGCCACGAAAAAACAGGGTGTAGATTTCTACACCCTGTTATTATACGGTTTTGTTCCAGTCAGAGGCTTGGCTAGTTGAGTAGCAAAGACTCAGGACTTGGTGGCGACACGTAGTTGAGACCGTGCAGTTTCAACGGCACGCTCGCGTAAATCAAGTTCTTCGTCGTTATTCCCAGGCATTGCCAGAGCATCTTTGAGCTCCTGCTGCAGCGACTCGGCATCCAGATCACTTACTTCGATCACTCGGTTGGTGAGGATCGAAACGGTGTTATCCAGTACCTGGACGAATCCACCTTCGATGTAAAACCGAGATGGCCCTTCAGTACCAAGAAGAGACAGCTCTCCGTTGCCCAACCGCCCAATCATAGGGGCGTGGTCGCTCATGACACCTTTATTACCATCAAATAATGGCAGTGTAATGGACGAAGCCTCTGTTTCAACAGCGGTTTCAGCCGGAGTTACAACGATACAGTTAAGAGACATGAATTACCCTTCTGCCATTTTCTTAGCTTGTTCTTCTGCCTGATCGACGGAGCCGACGTACATGAATGCACCTTCGGGCAGATGGTCCCACTTCCCGTTACAGATTTCTTCGAAGCTTCGAAGTGTATCTTCCAGAGGTGTGATTTCCCCAGGCTTTCCAGTGAAGACTTCGGCGACGAGGAAGGGTTGAGAGAGGAATCGTTCCAGACGTCGGGCACGATGCACGATCATCTTGTCATCTTCACTCAATTCATCGACACCGAGAATTGCGATAATATCCTGCAATTCGCGGTAACGCTGCAGAATGGTCTGAACCTGACGAGCGATTTGGTAATGGCGATCGCCAACATATTGTGGGTCCAGAATTCGACTGGAGGAAGCCAGTGGATCCACCGCAGGGTAAATCCCTTTCGATGCAATATTTCGTTCCAGATAAAGGAATGCATCCAGGTTTCCAAAGGCCGTTGCCGGAGCAGGGTCTGTTGGGTCGTCCGCCGGTACGTAAACCGCCTGAACGGAAGTAATAGCTCCCTGTTTAGTCGAAGCGATTCGCTCCTGTAAAGCACCCATTTCGGTTGCCAGTGTAGGTTGGTATCCCACAGCAGATGGCATACGTCCCAACAACGCGGATACTTCCGATCCCGCTTGCGAGAAGCGGAAAATATTGTCGACGAACAGGAGCGTATCGGCACCGGTTGAATCTCGGAAGTGTTCAGCCATGGTCAGTGCGGAAAGTGCGACTCGGAGACGAGCCCCTGGTGGCTCGTTCATTTGTCCGAACACCATACAGGTTTGTTCGATCACGCTACGACCGGTATCACCAATTTTTGCTTCCTGCATTTCCAACCACAGGTCTGTACCTTCACGTGTTCGTTCACCAACACCAGCGAACACAGAGTAACCACCGTGAGAACTCGCGATACGAGCAATCAGTTCGGTCAGGATAACTGTTTTACCCAATCCGGCACCACCGAAAAGACCAGCTTTACCACCACGAACGAACGGAGTGAGTAAGTCGATCACTTTAATCCCCGTTTCGAACAATTCGGTGTTCGTTGAAAGATCTGTCACGATCGGAGCGGGTTGGTGGATGGGGCGATACCCTTCGGCTTCAACTTCACCACGTCCATCGACAGGCTTTCCAAGTACGTTAAAGACTCGGCCCAGTGTGGCGTCACCGACAGGAACGGATACAGGAGATCCGGTATCACTACAATCCTGCCCACGTACCATACCGTCTGTACTTCCCAGAGCTACGCAACGAATACGGCCTCCACCGAGGTGCTGCTGTACTTCTCCGGTTAGAATTCCGTTTTCGCCGAGATCGATTTCTACAGCATTGTAGATATCAGGAAGTTTGTCCTCGTCGAATTGAGCATCAAATGTTGAACCGATCACCTGAGTAATGCGTCCAACGTTCTGGGTTGCTGTATCTGAAGCCATGTTAAAACTCTTTGTTTCTAATAGTAGTTTTGGTGTTGGTTGGTTTGGTTATTATTGGTTTGATTTAGCTTTTCAATGCTTCCACGCCACCGATGATTTCCATGATTTCGCCGGTAATCTGAGACTGGCGGGCACGGTTGTAAGTCATCGACAGGTTGCGGATCATGTCGTCGGCGTTTTCGGTTGCACTCTTCATCGCGACCATTCGAGCGATCTGTTCGCTCACGGCGGCATCCAGGAAACACTTGAATAGATTGATACGAAAACTCATAGGTACCACTTCTTCGAGAATGCTTTCCGCAGATGGGAAGAATTCAAAATCGGCATCTACACCGCTGTCATCAGATTCCTCGTCAGCTCCACCGACGCTTCCAAGCGGTAGTAGTGTTTCCACGACTGCGACTTGTTTCGAACTGGAGATGAATTGTGTGTAGGCAATATCGAGTCGATCAAGTCTGCCCGCAATGAATTCATCCAGTAGACTGTCCGCGATTTCTTTGACTTCTTCAAAGAGAGGTTCATCTTCGAATTGGGTATACGATTCGTCCGCTGAGTATCCTCGGAATTCCAGGTTGGTAATACCGCGTTTACCCGAGACGATGAGTTTCGTGTTGTCGTAAGTTTCTGATAGACTATCGAAGTGCTTCATGGTTTCACGGACGATATTTCCGTTGTAACCGCCGCAAAGTCCACGATTGGAAGTTAATACGATCAGCGCCGCATTATCTGTGGCCGTTCGCTCTTCCAGCAAAGGATGCTGCACTTCCGTGCCGCTTTTTGCCAGACTGGCAACCACTTCGGTGATTCGCTTCGTGTACGATGTGGCCGCGGTCGCTCGATCCATTGCTTTCTTAAATCGAGCGGTTGCGATCAATTCCATCGTTCGCGTAATCTTGCGAATATTACGAACTGATTTTCTTCGTTTGTCTAATGCCCTGGCATTTGCCATAGGATTTTTCCTGTCACTTTATTGGTTCAAGTAAAACCTCAAATCGACGTGTGCTTGCAGTCTACTCTTCAGTGGACTCTTCTGCACCTTCTTCATTTGC
>CALKCC010000302.1 GCA_938082855.1 uncultured Pirellulaceae bacterium
CTGACACTGCCTGCGCTGCATGCCATCGCAGCATCGACCCAATAGGCTTCGTCTTAGAAAACTTTGATCCGGTCGGGCGATGGCGAACATCCTATCCTGTTTTTGATGAAGATTCGCAAGGGAAACCAATTCTCAAGCAAGGACTTGCGATTGACCCTCAAGGCACCTATAAGGATGGGGCAGAGTTTCGAGACATTCACGATTTGAAACAATACGTGGTGGATAATATTGATCAATTCTCACAATGCCTTGCTGAAAAACTTTTGGAATATGCCACAGGTCGAGTGCCGAGTTATGCAGAAAAAGTGGAATTACATGCATTAGTGCAGACCAATCGCAAAACCGGCAACGGTTTGCAGAGTTTAATATTAGGAATTGTGAACACTCGTGCGTTTCGAGTGAAATAGAAAAACAATTAGACAATTAGACAATTAGACAATTAGACAATTAGACAATTAGACAATTAGACAATTTAAAATCGCTGATTGTTCCGATAATGCTTGACCTCAATTGTATCAACTGACAATTGTTTAACTGTTTAATTGTCTAAATGTCCAACTGGCTAAATGGCTAAATTTATAAGAAGAGATTTCGAATGCGATATTTATCTTTGATTCTTTTGCTGATGACCACCGTGAGTGTACATGCAGACGAACTGCTTGATTCTGCGTTATCACGAGCAGGAGACAATCGGCCCGAGTTGGAACGAGCCTTAAAGCAAGTTCCAAAGTCTCAGCGCGAAGGTATGGCATTCCTGATTCGCTACATGCCCGAACGGGACCTATCCACACTCAAGGCAAAATTCCTCCTAACCAATGTCAAACTGGCTTACCAAGCCTGGATGGATTCCTCCTGGCACGATCAGATACCTAAAGATGTGTTTCTCAACGACATACTTCCATATGCCAGTATTAGTGAAACGCGTGAAGACTGGCGTTCTGACTTCTACGACCGGTTCCAGTCCTTGGTGAAAGATGCCAAATCCCCAGGCGAAGCAGCCGCGATTCTCAACAATAACGTTTTCAACCAACTAAATGTCAAATACTCAACTAAACGAAAGCGGCCGGACCAAAGCCCGAGCGAGTCGATTGAGCAGGGTGTTGCCTCATGCTCGGGACTTAGCGTGGTTCTCATTGATGCCTGTCGAGCCGTGGGAATTCCCGCTCGATTTGTGGGGACGCCACTGTGGTCAAACCGATCGGGCAACCACAGTTGGGTGGAAGTATATGACGATGGATGGCATTTCACCGGAGCATGTGAAGCAACAGGCAAGGATCTAAACAAGGGCTGGTTCGTAAACCGTGCCTCAACCGCTCTCCGTGACAACCCGATCCATGCCATCTATGCAACCTCCTACAAACGAACTCCTATTCACTTCCCGATGGTTTGGGACTGGGACGCGAGATACGTCTACGCGGTCAACGTCACAGATCGGTACACTCGTCTTAAAGAAGAGCTTCCTGAAGGTGTAGAACGCATTATGTTTGTCGCTTTCCCGGAAGATGGTACCGAACGAATACGAATATCGCTCTCCATTTCAGACAGTGAGGGAAAAGAAGTATTTGACGGACACACCAATGACGAAAGCTTTGACAGAAATGACCACGTTAGCGTACCACTCAAACTGGGCAGTACGTACAACGTGAAAGTTGGAGAGGGTGATGCAAGCCAGTCTATCCAAGTCAAAGCCGAACGCCCCGATCAACTCGTAACATTCAATCTCCCCAAGGCGAAGCCCAAACCTCAGAATCCTGCTGCAGACTCTCAAGATTCTTCCTGTGCAATCTCAAACAGTGATGACTCGGTAGTCTCCAACAAATCTCTTACCAAAGAAGACGCTGAACAGTTTACTGAAAAACTATGGACTACTTATTCCAAAAAGGAAAAGGATTTACGACGACAGGAGCATGAAAGCCGAGTCCTAAAGATAGGTGAGCTTTCCATGCCATTCTGGTACAAAATCCATGGTGAAAAACCGGAGGGTGGGCGCAGTCTGTTCATCTCAATGCACGGCGGAGGGGGAGCTCCTGCAGCCGTGAATGATGGTCAATACGAAAACCAGAAACGGCTTTACACTCCGAAAGAGGGTGTGTACTTTGTTCCACGAGCACCCACCAACACCTGGAATCTCTGGCATCAGGGCCATATCGACGGCTTCTTTCAGCGAGTCATCGAAAACATGGTGCTATTCGAAGATGTAAACCCCAACCGAGTCTACATCATGGGTTATTCGGCCGGAGGCGATGGCGTGTACCAACTGGCTCCCCGACTTGCAGACCGTCTGGCAGCTGCGGCCATGATGGCAGGCCACCCCAATGAAACCCAGCCTGACGGCCTTCGAAACCTTCCATTTACACTGCACATGGGAGCCAATGACGGCAGCTACAACCGCAACAAAAAGGCCGCCGAATGGAAGACGATGCTTGCTGAGTTGCACAAAAAGGATCCCGGCGGTTACGTGAATTTCGTCAAAATCCATCCTGGCAAAGGGCACTGGATGAATCTGGAAGACCGAGTCGCCGTTCCATGGATGGCCAAGTACACAAGAAGCTCGACCCCAGATCTGGTCGTCTGGAAACAGGACGATGTAACGCACAACCGGTTTTACTGGCTGGCAGTCCATGACGACTTTAAAAAGGCCCGAGCATTGATTCGAGTGAAGCACTCCAATCAGACATTCACAATTGAACACAGTGATGTTGCCGAAATACGTATTCGCGTAAACGACGACATGATCGACTTTTCAAAGGAAGTCACCGTCCTCCATGACAGTAAAGTCGTGTTTAAAGGGATGTTGAATCGCCAAGCATCCGTCCTGCAAAAAACATTTGCGGAACGGCATGACCCCAGCGCTGTGTACAGTGCTGAAATCATCGTCTCTGTCCCCAAGCAATAACCATCCCTTCCACAGGCTACCTTTATGCTCACTCGCAAAAACCAATTTACATTCAGCTGCTTCAGCTGCATTCTCTTGGGTCTCTTCGCATCCACGCTCGTTGCCGACACTCGCGAAGACTGGGAGAAGATGCGGAAGATTACTCCTTTGAATTACATGGCCACGCAGGCTGTGGGAAAGATCAAGATTGACGGGAAACTAGATGACCGAGCTTGGAAGAACGCCAAGTGGTCTGAACCACATTCTGATATCGAAGGGGACGTAAAGCCGAAGCCACGATTCGACACTCGTTTCAAACTTCTATGGGACAATCGCTACCTATATTTCGCCTGTCTGATGGAAGAACCTCATGTCTGGGGCACGCTTACCGAGCACGACAGCGTGATCTTTCATGACAATGATATTGAGATCTTCATTGACCCGGATGGTGACAATCACGAGTACTACGAATTTGAGATGAACGCCTTGAATACCGGCTGGGATCTCTTCCTAGCCAAACCATACAAGGACGGTGGCCCGGCCGATAACAGCTGGGAAATTCCCGGATTAAAAACGGCCGTCCACATCAATGGCACACTGGATGACCCTTCCGACACGGATAAATACTGGAGTGTCGAAGTGGCGATCCCCTGGAAAGTGCTCGCAGAATTCGCCCATAAAGCTTCTCCTCCTAAAGATGGCGATCACTGGCGAATGAACTTTTCTCGCGTTGAGTGGAAACATGAGATTGTCGATGGCAAGTACCAGAAAGTGAAAGGAGAGCGGGAAGACAACTGGGTATGGTCTCCTCAAGGAATTATAGATATGCATCGCCCTGAACGATGGGGGTACGTTTGGTTTACCAAGGCTCGGCAGTTTAAGGGCA